>JAWOJC010000043.1:0-23999 GCA_046484315.1 Smithellaceae bacterium
GCTTCGTAGGCCGCCTTCATGGGATTGAGATATTTATAACCGATGCCGATGATGAAATTTTTCGTCACATCGATATCCACACCCGCCATAAGCTGATACGCGCCGACCATTTTGGAGCCGCTTTCCAGAATAAAGAAAGGAGATCCTCCACGGGTCGTTTTAATTTCATCAAAATGCAGGTAGGCATATCCTAAACCAAAGCCCGCATAGGGGTGAATGACGCCGTTGGGATATCTGCCTATCACATTGGCCATAAACGTTGAGAGGTAAACCTGGCCTTCCGCCTGAATATCTCCGATCACTCCGTAATTTTTCATTTTTTCCAGTTTATGGCCGATGCTGTTATATTCCAGTTCAATGGCCAGTATCTTTTTGGTGAAAGGCGTCTGCCAGCCCACTTTCGCGCCGAACAGGTAACCGGTCTTCAAACTGGTGTCGAAATCGACGAAATTCCAGGCGTCATACTGATCGGTAAGGGTTGAAGACATGTCCGGCGCCGAAGAGACGCCCCCGATCAACCCGAAATAAAGCCCCTTGGGGCCTTGCGCGAAGGACACGGTAGAAAACCCCAGTGCCATGGCCAAAACCAGCCAAACGCAAAAATACTTTTTCATTTTAATACTCCTTTCAGAATCGTCTCTGTTTTCTATGATTACACGCCCCCGCAGAAGCGCTATCAGACATTGAACCGGAAGGTGATGATGTCGCCGTCCTGAACGACATATTCCTTTCCTTCCAGGCGCAGGCGGCCGGCGGCCTTTACCTGGGCCTGCAACCCGCCGTGAGCCATGAAATCGTCAAAAGACATAATCTCGGCTTTGATAAAGCCGCGTTCGAAATCGTTGTGAATAGCGCCGGCGGCTTTCGGGGCTTTGGTTTCCAGAGGAATGACCCACGCTTTGACTTCGTCTTCCCCCACGGTGAAAAAGGACATGCGGCCCAAAAGCGAAAAGGCGGCGCGGATGATCCGGCCGAAAGCCGGCTCGGCAATGCCCATGGACAAGAGAAATTCTTTGCGGTCGGCTGCGTCAAGCCCCGCCAGCTCCGCCTCGATTTTGCAGCAGATGCCCAAAACGGGTTCCGGCAGATTGGCGGCTTTGGCGAAGTCGTCGGCAAAGGACAAATTATCTTCCGCCACATTGACGACGACCAACTCCGGCTTAATGCTCCAAAACGAGAAACTCCGCAGGGTGAAAATATCCGCGGGTGTCAAACCCGCCGTGCGCAGCGGCCTGCCCGCTTCGAGGCAGTCCTTTAATCTGGGCAGGAGGTCGTTTTGCGCCGTTTCCTGAGGAGAGACGGCCTTTTTGGACATTTTGGCAAGTCGCTCCAGCTTCTTTTCGATGATCAATAAATCAGAAAGAATCAGTTCGTCTTCCAGCTTCCGATACGCGTCCAGACTCAACGACACGTCCGGCAGGGAGAAACCGTCAATCACATGCAGGATGCCGTCGGCGCCGCTCAGGCTCTGGCGCACCGCCTCCCACGGATGTTCGCCCACGGCGTGAACATCCACAAAGGGAATCTTGGCAGGTGATACCTTCACCGGCTTGTAAATCTCAACAAGCTTGTCAAAACGCTCATCCGGAACGGACGCCTGGCCGCGCACAACGGTTTCATTGTGCGACTGGCCGCTTTTGCCGCCGGTCATAATCTCAAACAAGGTGCTCTTCCCGCTTTGAGGAAGGCCTAAAATACCCATTTCCATTTATTTGAATTCCTTCTCGATTCTGAGCATCGCTTCTTTGAGCCTGTCGTCCGGCACGGTCAGCGAAATGCGGATGAAGCCTTCGCCGTACTGGCCGTAAGCAGTGCCGGAGGCCACAACCACGGCGGTTTTGTCAAACAGGCGGTTGGTGAATTCCAGGGATGTCATGCCTTTGGGCACCGGGACCCAAAGATAAAATGTGCCGCGCGGCGCGTTGAAATCGATGCCGATTTTCTTGAGTGTCTGTAAAACCAGCTCGCGGCGACGATTGTAAATGCCGAGCATGTCGTCGATGAAACCCGCCTCACCCCGAAGCGCGGCAATGCCCGCGTACTGCACGGCGTTGAAAACACCGGAATCGGTGTTTTCCTTTACCTTGCTGATGCCGGCGATCAAATCGGGGTTGCCGCAGGCCATGCCCAGTCGCCAGCCGCACATGTTAAACGGTTTGGACAGGGAATTGAGTTCGACGCCGACCTCTTTCGCGCCTTTCGCCATCAGAAAGCTGATGCGCTCCTGACCGGCAAAAACCACCTCCGCGTAAGGGTTGTCGTAACAGACGGCAATGTCATATTCGCGCGCGAAGGCCACCAGGCTGTTGAGAAACGGCAGCGTGGCGCAGGCGCCCGTGGGATTGTTGGGATAATTCAAAAACATCGCGGAGGCTTTTTTCGCGACATCCGTCGGAATGTCTTCCAACACCGGCAGGTAATTGTGCTGAGGCAAAATAGGCACATTGTAGGGAATCCCTCCACCCATCAGGATGCTGGAGCGATACGCGGGATAGCCGGGATCGGTCATCAAGACGGTGTCGCCGGGATTGACGCGTGCCAGCACGAAGTGATGGCAGCCTTCCTTGGAGCCGATCAATCCCAGAATTTCATGATCCGGATTGAGCGACACGCTGTATC
Source organism: Smithellaceae bacterium (assembly GCA_046484315.1). GTDB lineage: Bacteria > Desulfobacterota > Syntrophia > Syntrophales > Smithellaceae > UBA8904. The sequence continues at coordinate 2,620 of JAWOJC010000043.1, forward strand.
GGTCGGCATACCAACGGGCAATTTCCTTCCGGAAGGCCATCATGCCTTTTTCTTCGTCGGTCGGATAACGGTGATTCTGCGGATCGCGGGCGGTCCGGCAAAGTTCTTCGATAATCGAATCCGGGGTGGCCTCCACCGGGTCGCCGATGGCAAGCGATATCACATCCACGCCTTCGGATTTGGCCTGATTGATTTTCTTTCTCAACTCCATAAACAGGTAGGGCGGTATTTTCTTTAATCGTTCCGCAGTGTGCACAGTTAAAACCTCCATTATTTGTAAGCTTCTTCAAAAAGAAGTCCCTGATAGACCATTTTTACTTTCCCTTCAAGAAAAATATCCTCAAACCGTCCGGCGCGATGCGTAAAATAGACACGCAATGTCTCGCCGCTTTGCACGGTGACGTCCACGGGCGAATCGACAAGACCGCGCGCGGCGGCCGCCAGCACGGAGGCGACCACGCCGGTGCCGCAGGCCAGGGTTTCATCCTCAACGCCCCGCTCGTAGGTGCGCACACACATTTTCTGCCGGTCGATCACCCGGACGAAATCCGCATTGGTTCCCTTCGGCGCAAAGGCTTCGTGACGGCGGATTTGCCGCCCACGGTCAAAAACGGCGCAGTCTTCCAGATTTTGCACGAAGCAAACGGCATGGGGCACGCCGGTATCGATGACGTCCAGAAGACAGGCCCCGTTATCAAGCGCAATCTTGCAGTCGGGCTGAAGCGGTGAAGGATCGGTCAGCCGGACTTTCACGCTTTCGTTATGGACCTCGGCGGTAATGATGCCGGCCAGGGTTTCAAAGGACAATTGCCGTCCGGCCGCGCCGTTGAGATAGGCCCAGCGCGCCACACAACGGCTGCCGTTGCCGCACATCTCGGCCACACTGCCGTCGGAGTTGAAAAACTGCCACTTGAAATCGGCTACGTCGGATGGCTCGATAAAAAACACGCCGTCCGCGCCGACGGATATTTTGCGCTGGCAGATCCGACGGACAAACGCGGGCAGGTCGATCATTTTCAGCGACCCGTCGCGGTTGTCGATGATGATAAAATCATTGCCGCTGCCGCTCATCTTGTAGAAACTGATTAATTCCGATGTTTCGTCGATCATAGTCCCGCCTTGTGATAATGTTTTTGAGCATGCCGCCTGACGGGTCAGAAGTCGACAGGCTTGCAGATCACTTCCCTGATTTTCATATCCAGAAACGAGCTGGCATTGACCGGCCGCAAGACCAGCGCGGTGTCGATGCCGGAAGAAGAACCGCCGGTGGAGATGACATCCTCGTCTGTGCGCACGAAGCCCGCATCGGCCGCCATCAGCGCGGCTTCGACGGCCACCTTGGTGCCCTGTCCGAAAACGCGCAGCGTGTAGGCAATGATTTCATCCACCTGATACGTGCCGAGCTTTTTGCGCACGGAACGCCCCACGCCGCCTAACGCGTGCGTGCCGGTCACCATGGCCATGCCCATGGACGCAAGCTTGTGCAAAACGGATGCTTTCATCGCCTGCGCATCGGCTTTTTCAAAACCATACGCGGTGCGCACCACGACAATTTTTGCAGGATCGATAAGCTTGGCCGCTAAAAGCGCACTTTGGCCCGTGTAGCTCGGAATGATAATCCGGTTGATCCCCAACTGGCTTGCACGCTGACAGACGGCCTCGACGGCTGCGCGCGTGTTGCCGGGGCCGGGCTGATCAAAATACCGGCAGACCTTGTCGGCATAGGCATCTGCTTTCTTCATGGTCATCCCCTTTCTCAAACTTCCTGAACAATATCTTCTTTGCGGTTCAGAGAGCGCGTCACACGCAGCACCTCTTCGGTTGTGGTCAGTCCCGCCAGGACTTTTTGAATCCCGTCTTGCTGCAGGGTGATCATGTTCTGCCGGACCGCCAGTTCGTTTATCTGATTGGCGTCGGACGTGGTCAGCACCAGCCGCTTGATGTTGTCGTCCACGACAAGAATTTCAAATATCGCCGTGCGTCCCCGGAAACCCGTCTGCATACACAGGTTGCAGCCTTTTTTCCGGTAGAAGGTATTGGTTTTCAAAACGGAGGGACGCAGCCCGAGGTTGGCCAGCGTCTCTTCATCGGGTGAATAAACTTCTTTGCAGTGCGGGCATAAAAGCCGGACGAGGCGCTGGGCAATGATCGCGACGACCGAGGAAGTTACCAAAAAAGGCTCAATGCCCATGTCGATCAAACGCGTCACGGCGCTGGCCGCGTCGTTGGTGTGCAATGTGGAGAAAACCAGATGGCCGGTCAGCGACGACTGGATGGCAATTTCGGCGGTTTCCCGATCGCGGATTTCTCCGATCAGAATCACGTCCGGATCCTGACGGACAATGGAACGCAATCCCGCGGCAAACGTCAGTTCGATTTTGGGATTGACCTGAATCTGCCCCACGCCGTCCATCTGATATTCAATCGGGTCTTCAATCGTGATGATGTTGATCTCGGGGCGGTTGATCGTGGAGAGCGCCGCGTACAGGGTGGTGGTCTTGCCGCTGCCGGTGGGGCCGGTCACCAGAATAATACCGTAAGGAGATTTAATCAGTTGATCCAGAAGGCGGATGCGCTCATCGTGCATGCCCAGGTCGGACAGCATCAGGATATGCGCGGACTTGTCCAGAAGGCGTAAGACGACCCGCTCGCCGAACGCCGTGGGCAGAACCGAAACGCGCACGTCCACCAGGCGGTCCGCGATTTTCAGCTCGATGCGCCCGTCCTGCGGGAGACGCTTCTCGGCGATGTTGAGCCTGGCCATGATTTTAATGCGCGACACCAGCGGCGACTGAATGCGCCGCGGCAGGCTCAGAATGTCGTAGAGAATCCCGTCGATACGGTAGCGGATTTTCAGATTGCCGGAATAAGGCTCGACGTGAATATCACTGGCGCGGTCCTTGATCGCGCCGGACACAAGGAGATTGACCAGTTTGATGATCGGCGCGTCACTGGTTTCATCGAGCAGGTCGGCCGTTTCGCTGATTTCCGAAATCAGGTCGCCGGCCGTCTGTTCGCTGATTTCGTCAAAATAATCCTTCGCCGACGAGCGGCTCGTATCATAGGCCAGATTGATCGCGGCGTTGATTGCCTCCGACGTGGACAAAACCACCGTCATATCCCTGCGCCCCAGAAGATGGCGCAAGTCGTCCGCGGGCTGAAAGTGGGTTGGATCAAAAAGCGCAATGGCCGCCGTATCCGCGGTGATGATCGGCACCATTTTATTTTTTTTCAGATACTGAATAGAAACCAAATACGTGAAATCAATGTTGATGATTTCCATCGGCAGCTCACGCCAGAACGGCAGGTGGAAATGGTCGGACAACAGTTCCAGCAGGCGGACCTCGTCGATGGATTTTCTGCGGACCAGCGTGTCAAAAAAACCCGCGCCGCCGGTCCTGCCGCGAGCGCTGTGTGCTTCGGCCAGCGCTTCGGGCAGCACCCCGCAGGCCAGCAGTTTTTCATCGAGCGACCCCCGTGTATCACCGGGCTGTCCGGCCGCGTTTTTCTGCGCGCCGGACGTGGCATTCAGGGCTTTCAGGATCGTGGACATAAGCGATATCGCCTTGTGATGTTAGGGTTTGGGCGCGGCGTCATCCAAAACGGGCGGCGTGTCGGTGGTCGGATAGTCATCTCGCTTTCTGTCGTTGAGCCGGATGATGCCTTCCACCACTTCCCCCATGGACTCACGTTTGGACTGATAAAGGCTTGCCGCCTCCTGCTGCGAGCGAACGATGTGCGGCGTCAAAAAGACATACAGATTGGTTTTTTCCCGTTTCGTCGTTTTGGCTTTAAACAGCCAACCCAAAAGCGGAATATCGCCGAGCAGGGGCACTTTGTTGGTGCCGTCCTCCGTGCTGTCGCCGATCAGGCCGCCGATCACGACGGTTTCCTTGTCTTTGACCACAATGGTGGTCTTCACTGTCCGCTTGAGCGTTGTCGGCGTCGATTTATCCGCGCCGGCGGTCACCTTCGTGACCTCCTGCGAAATCCGCAGACGGACAACACCTTCCTCGTTGATGTTCGGCGTGATGTTCAGGACAACGCCGACATCTTTATAGTCGTAGGTATTGTAATTCACCGGATACTGGGCGGTGGTCGCCGTTGAATCCTGCCGGGTAATGTAGGGCACGTTCGAGCCGACGCTGATTTCCGCCTCCTCATTGTCCAGCGTCATGAGCTGCGGCGTTGATAGAATGGATACATCGGAATCATACTTGTAGGCCTGAACCACCGCGCCGATGGTGGGGAAAAGAACGCCGCCGATTTTAATGCCCGCCCCGATAATGCCCATGGAAAAGCCGGCGGGAAAAGCCATGGAAAGGGCATTATTGATCAGACTCGGATTGGGAATGACATTGGTCCCCGATCCGACAAACGCGGCCGTGCCGCTGTCCGGTATGCCTTCGATCGATCCGGTGTCTTTGATGCCGCGCCATTCCACGCCCAGCTTGAAATCCTTGTTGGCGTTAACTTCCATGATGAGCGCTTCGATATAGACCATCGCGCGTGGAACGTCGAGCTGCTGAATGATGTTTTCGATGATTTTATAATCTTCGCGCTCGGCCATGATGACCAGCGTGTTGGTTGCTTTGTCCGGCACCACTTGCACATTTCGCGACACCACCGGCGCGGTCACGCGTTGACCGGCCGCCGCCACGCCTGCCGGGGATGCTCCCGCTGACGCGGCCTGCGCGGATTGCGCAACGATGCTGGTGAGCACTTTGGCCAGATCCTCAGCCACACTGTTTTGCAGACGGTACACCTGAATATTGGATTCACCGCGCGGAACGTCCTTGTCCATAAACTCGATGAGCGACCGCACATTCTGCGTATCGGCGATGCTGGCAAAGATGATCACGGAATTCGTCCGGGAATCGGCCACCAGGCGAATCTGCGTCATGTTGGGACGGCGCTGCTGAAAAATCGTCATCAGCGAGCGGACCACTTCGGAGGCGGACGCGTTTTTAAGCGGCACGTAAGTGATCTGCTCCCCTGCGCCTTCCACGTCCAGAAACCGGATGATGTCCTGCAGTCGCCGGATATTGGACAGATAGTCGGTGATGATCAAGACCCCCGCGGGCGGATAGGACAAAACCGAACTGGTCCTGGGCACGATGGGATCGAGGACACGCTTGACTTCATCGGGATTGGCGCGCTCCAACGCGATAATCTGGGTGACGATGCGGTCGTCCGCGTCTTTGCCGCCCTTACCGCTTCTCGTCTCGACGCTTTTTTCGCGTGCCACCGCCGAAGGCACCACCTTGATCAGGTCGCCGACTGGCACGGTGGCGAAACCATTGATCTCGAGGACAGATAAAAAAACTTTGTAAACGTCGGAAAGCGGAATTTTTTTCGGGGAGAGAATGGTGACTTTGCCCCGAACCTTATCATCAATAATAAAATTCTTTCCGGTCAGCTCGCTGACAAATTTGACAAACACCTCTATGTTGACGTTGTCGAAATCCAGCGTGACATACTGCTCGCCCGGTTTCTCTTTTCTTTTTTGCGCGTCGTTTTTTTTCACCGGCGCCGCCGCAGGCGTTGCGGTCTGCGCGGGCAGGTCGCTGCCTGGCCCCATGATGACAGACGAACCGCTCTCAGGCGGCGCGATCGGTTGATTGCCGCGCTCAAGCGCCGCCTCGGTCTGCGTCGTGACCATTTTTCTCGCCGGCGTCGCGGGCTTTGCGGGCGCGGTCAGCGAGGGGGTTTCGCCCTCGACGCGGGCCGCAAACAAAGGCGTCGCGGCCGTCAGCAGCCACGCGCCCAAAAGACAGATCCAAAAAAGCGATATGTGGAAAGAACGTTTTTGTCTGTTCATTTTAATTATACCGTTCCTGTATCATTTTTGTAAATTCGGGGGAGTCTGTCAGGTTTTTCAAATCCGGATCCCCCTTCAACCATTGCCGAACATCCGGATGGATATCCAACGCGCTTTGCAGATAAAAAAGACTCCGGTCCAGATCATTTTTCTGCGCGTACACACAGGCCAGATTGTAGTGCGCCTTGACATAATTCTGCCGGAGATGGAGCGCCTCATCAAAGCGGGCAATCGCCTGCTTAAATTTTTTCTGCCGCATGTAGACGACACCCAGGTTGTTGATGGCCGCCAGATGGCGCGGGTCGGCTTTCAGCACCTGTTGATAAAGGGCCTCGGCCCGGTCCAGCCGCCCTTCGTTTTGATGCTGCAGGGCCTGCGCGTAAAGCGCCGCAGGCGTTTTGGCCGGAGCCGGTTGCCGCTTGGGCGCTTTGCTGTCCGGCCGCACAGGCGGTTTCTTCCCGCCGGATTGGGCAGCGACAGGCGGAGAAACGGCTGTCTCGACGGCAGGCGGGATCGCTTGTGTGACGGGCTCAACATCAACCGTCTCGGGCAAAGGCGCGTCGGATGGCGCATCCGTCGTTGTCTCCTGAGCCGCAACCGTCGCTCCCACCTCAGGCAAAGACGCCGGTCGGGACTGCGTTTCCCGGGGCCAGTACATCAGGGCGATCATGGCAACCGCAAACAAAAAGACACTCAGAATACCCGCGGCAGAATACCATCCCGAATGCGTGCGGGTCTGCTTCGGAGAAGCTGAAAAAAATTTCCCCAACCGCCCGGAATCCGTCTTATTTTCCTTCTGCGCCTTGCGCAGCGCGTCATTTATGTAGCTCATAATATCCCCTCGGTCAAGGACTTCCGGCGCCGGTCAGGCCGTCAGCCGCATCCAGAGTTTCCTTGCGGTGCTGACAGTGGTCTGAAAATAATCCGTCCCGATATCGCGCACCGCTTTACGGATCATCCGCCGGTCGATGTTTGTTTTATTTTTCGTATAGGCGATCAGCAGCGCCCGGTCGCAAAGCGCGTTGATCCGCCTGGGAATGCCTTCCGAATAGTAATACACCTGATGATAGGCCCCCTGGGTAAACTTTACTTTTCCCGGCCCGCCGGCCACGCGCAGCCTGTGCGCGATGTAGCGATCAATCTCGCCTGCCGCGAGAGGCCGCAGATCGTAACGCACGGTGATGCGCTCGTTGAGCTGACGAAGCGACGGCAAGGCTAGCGTGGCCTTGAGTTCCGGTTGCCCCACCAGAACAATGTGCAGCAGTTTTTCTTTTTCCGTCTCCAGATTGGAGAGCATCCGGATTTGTTCGAGAACGCCGTGAGTCAGGTTTTGCGCCTCATCAATAAGCAGAACCGCGCTGCGGCCTTTGGCAAAATTGGCCAGCAGAAATGTGTTTAGCGCGTCGAGGTACGTTTTCTTCGTTCTGGGTTCCGCCGTCACAGACACGCCGAATTCCCGGCAAATCGTTTCCAGAAGCTCCATCTCGGAAACCGCGGTATTAAAAATCAGCGCGGTCTCCACCAGGCCGTCGAGCACGGCCAGAAGCGAGCGACAGATCGTTGTTTTGCCTGTACCGACATCACCCGCGATCAGCATGAAGCCTTTTTTCTCTGCGATCCCGTAAATCAGGTAGTTGAGCGCGTCACGGTGCTGCCCGCTCAGGTAGAGATAACCCGGTTCCGGAGACAAATTGAATGGAATTTCTTCTAAACCAAAATACGCGGCATACATACGGTCCGGTTCTCCTGTGTTGCTTTTTCAATGAAAAGAATAGTTGATCGTTTCACTCTGCCCGCCCCGCAACAGGTTAAGGGAAATGCCTCCGCCTGACTGCATCAGGTTGACCAGCTGCAACACATCGTCGGCGCTGTCGAGCGACTTGCCGTTGACGTCTACGATGATGTCGCCGTTTTGCAGGCCGAGCTTTTCATACAAACTGCCCGGCACAATGTTGGAAACGATATATCCCTGCTGAACGCCCTCGTGTAAAAAGGGACGGACGACCGCCTGGCTCATGATGGATTTCAGATCGCCCAGGCTCTGCGTAACTTCCTCCCGGCTGATGGCAATGCCGGACGCGGCCGGAGCAGGGGTGGACCGCCCGAGACGGGACACAGGCGACGTGTCTTGTGCCTCCTTCACCCGCATCACCAGTTCACGGCCGCCGCTCGTCAAAATAGCGGCGTTGCGCGTGATGCGGATCAGTCTGGCGGATCCGATCATCTCGCCTATACGGTACAACTTTTGTTTGCCACTGCCCTTTTCTTCAACCACGACAAAACCGAAATCGTCATCCACGGCGATGGTGCCCTTCAAGTCAAACGCCGTATACTCCTCGCCTGCGGAAAAATCACCCGCGGCCGCCGGATCGGCAATGGCCTGCCCGGTGGTGGCAAACAGGTTGCGCTTCGCGATGAGGTCGTAATCTCCAAGCACCGGGCGCGTCGCGACCTGCGCGGCAGAGGCGGGCGCCGCAGGCCCGTTTACGGTTGCCACACGCGTCGAAAGGGCCAGGCCCGCGATCTTGTAGAGGAGGTCCACCGACAGATAAGAGATCAGCGTAATGACCACAAGCACCCCGACAGGCCCTGCCGCACGGAGCTTTAAAGACGGGTCGGTCGCAAGATTCATCAGACGGTCGAATCCCTTCCTTATCGAATGCGTCACGGTTACCCACAGGTTGCCTGGCATGATCCCCCGATTCTGTCCTATGCCGCCTCGCGGCTAAATGTAGCGAAATGACGGACGGGCAAGCGTTCCGCCGACCGTCACGTTCATTTTCAGTTTACTTTGCCCGACGATTTCCAACGTGCCTTTCAGATTCAGCGCGCTGTTTGTCAGATCATCGGAAAGCCGGATATCCCCGCTTAAAAAGCAATTGATCTGCTTTCCGAACAGTTCAATTTTATCGAGTTGAAGAGAACCGTTTTTCAGCTGTCCCTGAATTTCTCCTGTGTCAATCTCAATCTGATTGATGCCTAAAAAAGGTTCGGGTAAAGGATACACGCCACGGTCCAGATGCACGGACACAACCCCCTCGGGAAACGGGTCGGCCGGTTGGACGAATGCATAGGCGACAGACCCTCTGACCAGGCCGGCCACGCCGTTTGTCAGGGCAATACCGGGTAGACGGATCTTGCTCAGGTCCATATTTGAAAAATTCAGACGGCCCTCGCGCGGCGGTTGTTTTTGTGAAAAAGACGCAACGCCTATACGACCGTCGAACGCGCCGCCGTAGGCCCGTCCGCTGAAGCGGACGGACTTGCGTTTGGACAGAAACGTCCACCAGGCGGCCTGAAGATCGAGCCTTTCGCCGCGAAAAAAGGGCTCGCCCTGCGGTTCGGGCGCGAACAACAACACATCGTTGAACGCGAGGCCAAAGGGCAAAGACGGGTTGACGGACGCCGTTTTCAATGTCCAGCCTGTCATGCGTGAGGCATCTTCAATCTTCCGGCGCACCTGTTCGGAAGGAAACAGGAGATAGAGAAACAGCGCGGAAATGACGATGCCGTAGAGCGTAAACCATAACGTTTTCTTCTTTAACAGTCGCATGGGCTCATTGACCTTTCGGAAGTCCGGCTGCAGGCAAATAGGCGGCGATCAACAGGCCGCAGGCCAGATACTCCGGGCTTTCCTTCATCCGGGTGACGGTGATCCTTTTGACGCGGATCATTTCTGCGGGCGCCTCTACGTGATACAGAAAATCCGTCAGTTGCTTCATGGTGATTTTTTCCAGCCTCATTTCCACAAGCGCCTCTTCAAAAGAGGCGGACTGTGTGCCGCGCACCGAATTCATCTGCCTGATACTGCCTTTCACACCGGCCAGCAGCGCTTTTTTGTCCAGATAGGAAAACAGGGTGAATTCCCCGCGACGCGACGCGAGCGTTTGTTGAACCTGCCCGATTCTGGCCGCCTGCAAGGCAAAACGCGTGTCGAGCTGTTTCATCTCTTCGAGCCGGAGGGTGCTGGCGGAAATAGTTTTTTTTAATTTTTCTTTTGCGTCCCAGAAGGGAACCAGCGCGAATTCGAAAACGAGCGCCAGCAGCACAAAAACCGCCGTCCCCGAAACGAGGTAGCGCTGCTTTTGGTCGAGCTTATCCCAGATTGAGCGTATCATCGCAATTCCAGCCTCAAATCGAAATTCACTTTTGACCCGTCCGAGGCCATGCTGGTCGCGCCCAGCGCCGCCTCTTTAAAGTGCGCTGAATTCGCCAGCTCGTTTTTCACCGCGGTCACATCGTCCATGCTCCGGGCTTCACCTTTGAGCAGGGCCACTTTATTTTCATAGTAGAAACTGGTCAGCGTCAGATCCACGGACGGCGTGACGCGCGCCGATATCTCCCGCAACAGATCAACCACCGTCACATCAGACATCCCCTCCTGAAGGCCGTAGGATTTTTGACTTTCGCTAAGCTTGTTTTCCATCTGCCTCAAAGGGTCCACCATCACCGCGCCTGGCCCGACATGCCTGACAAACAGTACACGGATCTGTTCTTTGAGCCGGGCGGCCTGCAATGCTTGGGTATGATAATCCAGATAAACACCGGCGGTAAACAAAAGCACGATGACGGCCCCGAGCACCGAGAGCCTGCGAATCTGCCCTTGCAAGCCGGCGCCGGCCCGAGCCGCCGCCGGATCCCCTGCCCGGAAATTCAATAACCGCTTCGTCGACCAGGCGCGTTTCGCGGCGGCCAGCGCCGTGTTGAACACTTGCGGTTGAAAAGAAGCCTGCGCCTTCGGATCGATATCCAAAGGCCCCGAACCGGCGACATCCAGAACATCAGGCGTCAGTCCGAAGGTCTCTTCCAGTTGTTTATGCAGGGGTAAAAATAAAGCGCCGCCGCCGGTCAGCGTGAGGTAAACGGGAGACTTGGACATCGTTTCGGAAAGCGCCATGAACTCGATGGTATTTTGCAACTGATCGCAAAAGCTGCGGCAGGCCGCCCGGACCTCGACACTGTCCTGGGGGTAACGTCCGCTTTGTTTCACCGTTTCGGCCGCGTCAAAATCGCAGTCCAGATCGCGGGCCAAGGCGTTCGTAATCGTTTGCCCCCCGAAGGCGAAAGAACGCAGCTCGATGATCGCGCCCGCGTCACAAAATACCGCCGTGGTGACCGATTCGCCGACATCCAGCACAATGCCCGGGCCGTTTGCGCTGCCGGATGGCGCTGAGGCCGCATGCAGCAGCACCCCGGAAACCTCAACGGCAGACACAGGTCCCAGCACCGCTTCCACGCGCTGAATCCATTTTTTTACATGCTGCCTGCGCGCGGCCGCCACGAGCAGCTTTCCTGCAGACAGTTTCATATAATCCAGATAAACGTCATCGACCGGCACCGGCAGCAGCGGTTCGATCTCAAACGGAAGTGTTTTTCGAATCCGGCCGTCGTCACGAAACGGCAGTGTGATCTGACGGAACATGACGTCGGAGGCGGGCAGTGAGATGACGACGCGCGAAACGGTCTGCGCCATCTTTTCAGCCAGCGCTTTTAAGGCCGCTTCAGGATCCGTATCCGGCGTCAGACGCACCGTTTCGGCAGCCCGCACGCGGACCCCCGTCCGGCCTTTTGCCACAACTGCGACCGCCTTGATGGTCTCAGCGCCGATATCCAGCCCCACAATGGTTCCCGGCATTAATCGAGCCTCCAGTACACGATCTGGAAAGGGGACCGCTTGATGACTCCGGTGATCGTCTGTTCCATGTTGTCCGCCACTCCGGTTGCGACTATTCTAAAGTAATCGCTCTTCAGGTTTTCTATCAGATTCGGTTCGATGGTCTCATTTTCCAGACCGGATACACGCTTATACCACAAAACCGAAGACAAATCATTGCCGTCGGCTTTTCGGTATTCGTCCATTTTGTCGGCGATGTCCGCGGTGATCTTGTCCGACAGGGCGCGCAGGACCATTTTCGGCGCTGTGTTGATATTGATCGCACCCGTGCCGTAAATCGTCACATATTGCGCCAGCCCCGGTTTGTCGCGGGTGCCGGCATACAATTCGCCGGTAATCCCCCTTATCATAAGCAATTCTTCAATGCAATCGAGCGGCGCGTTTTTCGCCGTGTAGGGAAAAGCCTGGGCTTCGTACCAGGCGCCTTCCGCGCCCGCGCCCGTAACCTCGTCGTTGGCGTCGATCCAGTCGATGATCGCATCCACCGTCTCACCGGCTTGCTTTTCATCCAGACCGAATTCCGGCAGGCTCAGCAACCGCACCAGCAAACCGCGGACATGGGCATTGACCGCGCTTCCCTCCACGAGCTTGTTGAGGGGAATTTTGCCTTTTTCATCCTCCACCCGGACGATGAAATACGCGTGGGTAAAAAGCTGCGTGGACTGCGCGGAAAGAACCTCCGCGTTGGCCCACGCTTCGCGCAGACTGTCATAGTCGCCCCGCGCATTCAGAACCAGCGCCGCCGCGCCGTAGAATCCCGACTTGGCCACGTAAGCCAGACGGATGCCGTCGCTGAGGTTGGCCGCGTCATGCACGTCGAGGCGCGACGCCCGGTTGAGCTCCAGCCCCGCCGCCACGAGAATGCTGATGATGAGGATCACCGTGATGATGGCGGCGCCTTTGTTGTTCAGACCTTTGCTGAGAATCCGTTTCATTTCTTCACCGGCAGAAAGATTCGGGTGGTAAACCGGAAAGGTTTTTCCGGATCACGAAAATTTGTCAGGCCCAGCTCGATTTGAACCATCGCAGGCGGTGTTCCTTTCTGCTGCGTCATCCGCGTGGAGGTATCCCAACGGTCCGACGTCCGGCCGGTTTCATCATAATACGTAAACCGGAGAAACTGAACATCCTGACAGATGATCAAACCGCCCGCGGGCGCTAAGCCCGGTTCGGGTCTGGCACCCGGCCTGTCCGCGCGCCAGAGGGAATAACGGCCGCCGCCCGCGTCTTCGCGGACAAAGTAGGCAATGGACGAGGGATAGCCGGAAAGCTCCTCCTCGCCGAAAGCCAGGTGGGCCGCCGACCAGAAGCTCAGCGATCCGAAGCGACGGTTGCCGATCGCCTGCTCATCGCCTGTCAGCACAAAGTCACCCTCATAGGTCTGAAGCGAGGACAAATCCCGAAGGATGCGGTCTATACTGATGCGCGCCATTTTATAGGTTCTCGACTCTTCGTCGAGCTCCCGGATCGTTGTCAAGGTGGAGCTGTAGGCGGCATAAATCGTGGAAAAGATCACGCCGAGAATGAAAATGGCAATGAGGATTTCCAGCAGGGTAAATCCGTTTTTCTTAAAGTCCGCAGGCATCATACGTTAGCGACCGCCTGTTTTATAGAAAACCAGCACATAGGCCCCGCCCCGTGTAAACCCTTGGTGAAAGACGGAAACTTCAATTCTCTTGAAACCGGGAATCTTCGTGTCCGTGACGTTCAGGCGCCAACCGTATTCGGCATGGTCGGGCGCGAAATCGCCGCTTTCCGACCGGTTGTGCAATGACCGCGCGGCCTCCACATCGGCCATTTTACTCTGGGCCAGCAGGGCTGCCGTGGTCCGGAAGCGCGCTTCACTCGCCATGGAAATGCTCTGCGACTGCATCTGAAAAACCGCCACCAGACCAATCGCCAGAACCGCCACCGCAATCATCACTTCGATCAGCGTGAAACCGTCTGCCTGATTACTCATCTTACCCCTGCTTCGTGGAATCCCTGCCCAGACCGTCGTCCAGGGATATGTCCTCATACCGGTCATACACGGCCGTCACGCCTAAAAAAGGATTGACCACCAGCGTCATGTGCTGATCCCCTTCCGACAGGTGCAACACAAAAGGCGGACAGATATTGTTCTTCGCAAATTTCAGCCGGACTTCGCCCTGTGTGATTTTCACGTTTTTCTGCATGACAATATCGGTCATCGAAACATCGGCAGGCAGACGCTTTGCGGCCTGCTTGACTTCGGCAATTCTCTCCGGCGTCATGTCGGCGGTTTCCACCCACCAGGCCGAGGCCTCAAGATCAAGGCACAGAATGTAGTCCGTTCGTTCGCGGACCGCATCGGCCCGGAGCTGACGTTCCAGACCGATGATCCGGCGCGATGCCGCTTTGAGTGTGTCCACCGTAAAAGCCTCGCGCGTTGCCGGCACGGCCAGCCCCAGGATCACGCCGATGAGCGCAATCACAACGAGCAGCTCCATGAGCGTGAATCCCCGCTCAGTCGATTTCCCAGTTGTTGATGTCCGCATCGAACTCTTCCCCCCCGGGCTCTCCGTCTTTTCCCAGGCTGATCAGGTCGAAATCACTGTGGCTGCCCGGCGCAATATAGATGAATTCATTGCCCCATGGGTCTTTCGGAAGCCTGCCTTTATCGAGGTAGCCGCCCTGCCGCCAGTTCTTCGGAAGATTTCCCACGGTGGGCGTTTCGACCAGCGCTTTGAGGCCCTGCTCAGTCGTCGGGTAACTGCCGTTATCCAGCTTGTAAATTTTCAAGGCGGATTCCAGGCTTTCCATCTGAATTTTGGCCTTGGCCTGCCTGGCCTTGTCCGGTTCGCCCATGACGCGAGGAATAATCAAACCGGCTAAAACCCCGAGAATGACGATGACAACCATCAGTTCAATCAGCGTAAACCCGGCCTGCCTGTTTCTTTTTTTCATATCTTCTTTCATGTTCAACCCCTTTTCTACAATCTGCGATGACGCCTGGACAAGGCTGTCACCGAACCAGCTGGTTCATTTCAAATATGGGCAGCAGTATCGAAACCACGATAAAGCCGACCATCAGACCCATCGCCAGAATCATGAGCGGTTCCAGAAGCGACGTCATCACCAGAATATCCGACTGCGCCTCCGTCTCATACGCCGTGGCAATGCGATCGAGCATTCGCTCGAGCGACCCGCTTTGTTCTCCGACCGCGATCATTTCCGTGACCATCGGCGGAAACAGGCCGCTTTGCGCCAAAGGCGCAGACAGGCTCTGTCCTTCTTCCACCTCTTTGGCCGCCCGCTCGATCGTTTCCCCGATGAAGATGTTGTTGACCACGTTTCGCACAATGCCCATCGCCGTCAGAAGCGGCACCCCGCTGTGCAGGAGGGTCGCAAGCGTCCGGGCAAACCGGGCAATGGCTATTTTGCGGTTGACCGCTCCCCAGACGGGCGCCCGCAGCTTTACGGAATCCCAAAACCTCCGGCCGGCGTGTGTGCTTGCCGTCAGGTATTTAAAGGCGGCTGCGCCGGCAAAGAGGAGAAGAAGAATCAGCCACCAGAAGGATTTCAGAAAATGGCTGACGGCAATCAGAATGACCGTGATGAGCGGTAGCGTCTGCTGCATGTCGGTAAAAATTTCGGTGATCCGGGGCACGACAAAGGTCATGAGAAGAAAAATCACCAGAGTGCCGACCAGCAGCATGATCAGGGGATAGGCCAGCGAAGAGCGTATCTTACTCATCAGCGCCTGCTGGTTTTCACTGAAATCCGCCAGCCGCTCCAGCACCAGATTCAGCGTGCCGGAGGCTTCGCCGGCCTTAACCATATTGATGTAGAACGGCGCGAAGACACGCGGATAGGTTTCCAGGCTCGCCGTCAGACTTTTGCCTTCATTGATATCGCCGCGAATCTGGGCAAGAATTTTCAGCAACACAGGATTCTTTGTCTGGGCAAGCAAAACGCCGAAGGAGGGAACCAGTGGAATGCCCGCACCCAGCAGCGTGGCGAGCTGTCGCGTGAAAACGGACACCTCCTTGGCGGAAACCTTCTGACGCAGCGAAACATCCAGGATTCCTGCGAGGGTTGCGCCTTTTTTCTCCCGGGCCGGCATAATGTCCGTCGGATAGACGCCCCGGTCGCGCAATTGCTGCCGGGCCGCGGCCACGCCTGTGGCATCCACAAATCCCTTGCGCTCGCGTCCTTTTTCATCCAACGCCACATATTCGTACACACTCATTGGTCTGCTCCATTTTAATCAAGACGGGCATTTACCGATGGGGTTGGCTTAACACACTTTCAAAGCGGATTCAATGGCTTCCGGCCTCCATGCCGACCCGCGGCAAAAACGGCCTTTTCACGCCCGCGCGTGCTGCCACAGCCACGGGCGATGACGCATCGCCAAAAAGAAAAAAAAGGGGGGGGGCCAAGCGAACCCCCGTTGATCCGGTCAGACGCCGGAAACCGGGCTACTTCATCTGGCGAATGCGCACCTCAATGCCTTTTTCGTTTTTGAGCAGGGTCGAAAGTTTTGCGGTATCCGTCTCGCCATAGTGGTAGGGGTAGAGTATTTTCGGTTTAAACGCACAAGCCGCGTCCGCAACCATTTCCGGTGTCATGGTGTAGGGAAGGTTCATCGGCAGAAAAGCGATATCGATCTTTTTGAGCTGCTTCATTTCCGGCGTGTTTTCGGTATCACCCGCGATATAGACGCGCTTGTCGCCGAAGTGGATGATATACCCGTTACCCGCGCCTCTGGGATGAAAGGGTTTGCCGGGCTCACGGACGTGAAGAATGTTGTAGGCCGGCAGCGCTTCAATCGCAAGACCATCCACCGTTTGCTTGTCACCGTTTTTCATCACGATGACGCCCTGAACTTTTGCCGCCACTTCGGGCGGTCCGACAAGCTTCGTGTGGTTTCTCCGGAGGGTCGCCAAGGCTTTCAAATCCAGATGATCGAAATGGTCGTGCGTGATGAGCACCAGGTCCGCCCCGGGCAGCCCGGCATAATCCGCTTCACTGGAGACGGGATCAATGTGGATGGTTTTGCCGCCGAAGGTCATCATCAAGCTGGCATGTCCCAAAAAAGTGATGACCAGATCGCCTTGACCGGTTTGAATCGTATCGGACTGCATTTTTCCCTCCTTCGCGCCGCCGCACGCCGGGCAAAAAGAGGCGCATTCCATGATCATTTCTGCCCAGTGCTAAAAGCCTGTGGTGTATGTTTTACGATAGAATGCCGATCCCTTTCATCTTTCATGATCCGATGCCCGCGTGAGACGCCGAGAGCGTGTTCATGTATTTGGCGCCAAGCTCGTCGATCGGCTCCACGCAAAGATATTTCAGGTAGGCCTTCACAAAGCCTTTGAGAAACACGGGCGCAGGCAGACGCGACGCGTCGGACGCTTCGATGGCGCGCAGATAATCCGGACGGATTTTAGTTTCGGCCGCGATCTGCTCCAGGGTGACACCCAGCGCCTCGCGGATTTCCTGAAGATCCGCGCCGCAAAAATCCGGCTTCTGCAGGATCACGCCGATGCGCGGATTTTCCGCGATGCGGGCTTTCATCTCGGCGTGCTTCTGCCCAAGGGATTTCGGCGCGCTGCCGCGGCTGATATCGAAAATGGACACAGGTTTTTTATCCACCGGCGCGTCTGAGGGGCTGGCGGCAATCACGCCGCGCCGGATAAGCTCCGCGTCATAGAGGCGCCTTTCCGCCTCATTCGTGAGCGTCTGGTAGGCTTTTTCGATATGGGCGAGAATGTCGCTTCTTTCATCCTCGGAAAAAAAGGAATAGCTGACCAGCGACCCGGATTCATACATCTGCAGGGCATTCTGATAGGCATGACGAATCTCAAACAGCACGGCCTCCGGCCGGATGTCGAGCATCTCATAGTAATTGAGCCGGGAAAAATTTCTTTCCATGATGCTGTTGGTTTTCACATGCGGCATAAATGGATTCCCTCTTGGATCAGGAGTAGCGGATGAGCAGTTGTTCGCCCGCCGTCTGAACAATGGCTTTGCTGAGTTCACGCAGATCGCCTGCCGTCTTCGTGTAGGGATAACGATCCAGAAAAGACGCGCGCGCGCAAATCGCGTCGTGGACATGGTCGTCATAGGCGACATTGCCCGCAAACTCGATGCCCAACCCGAGATGTTTCTCGATGATCTTGCAGATTTGCAGGCCGAGTCCGGCGTTGTCCTGCCTGCGCAACTGGTTGAGCACCAGCTTGAAGCGGAAGCAGTTAAAATCATCCTGAAGCTGCGCGTGAATATCCGGATACTTCTGGTGGATCAAGCCCATCATACACTCGGGTTTGTTGACTGCGCCCCGCCCGTGGATTGCGTCGGCGGCTTCTTCCAGCGCCTTGAAGTCCGTCACGTTGAAACAGTGGCGCATCCTGCGGAAGTAAATGGAACGGATCAGCCGGTAGACATTTTCAATCGACGTGGGTTCCGGCGTGGTCACGAAAATGCCGTTTTGCGATATCAAAAAGAAATCAAGCGTATTGAAGGACGTTCCCGCGCCCAGATCCAGAAGGATATGGTCGTAATTCAAACGGGCGATGGCTTTGAGCGTCTTGATCTTTTGTTCGTAGGGAAGATTGGCGATGTCGAGGTTGTCGTGCGCGCCGCTGATGAGATAGAGGTTTTCCACCGGGGTCTCCACCACGGTATCTTCCAGCCGGAGAATTTTTTTGCGGATAAAATCGGAAAAGCATTTTTTCGGGTAAGGCACATCCACCAGCGTGTGCAGGTTCGCCGCGCCCAGATCCAGATCGATGAGCAATGTCCTTTTGCCCAGCCCCGCCGACAAACGCCCCAGGGAACTGGTCAGGAAACTCTTGCCGGATCCGCCTTTACCCCCTCCTATCGGCCAGACATGCGCCATAAGCTCCATCCGCCACCCTTGTTTTCAAGTCGTATTACACGATAAATTATTAATATTCAAGCCATAATTTCAGTGTACCCCCCGAAAACACGCACCTGTCGCGCCTCATAACGCGCTTGACATATCCCCTCTTTGCTTCTACAAACAGCCCGAATATAAAAAAACCTGCGGACGGCAAATGATCCATCAAGAACCGGACATCACCGTGGCCCTGATGCAACGCACGCTTGCGGCCGACCTGCACCTGGAAGGCGTCTACCGGCTTTCAGACGGACGCGCTCTGACCGGAGCGCATAACGCCTGCGCCGGGGAGGGGTTCGTTGTCCTCAAAGACGCGTCCGGACAGATTCTCACCCGGCAACGCGTGGTTTCGCTTGTGCCCGATGACCCGGCGCAAACCTGTTTCACACTGCAAAATGTCCGCATCGGCATCCGGTTTCACTGGCAGCGGGAGCAGGCACAAACCTTTCGCGGCGGCATTGTGCTCGCCTCTGAAAACGACGGTTCCTTTTCCGTTCAAAACGTGATCGGCTTGGAGGATTATCTGGCCTCCGTGATCTCTTCGGAAATGTCCGCCGAGGCGCCCCTGGAATTTCTCAAGACACAGGCGATCACCGCCCGAAGCTGGCTTGTGGCCATGCTGGAAAAAAAGAAAGCGCCCAGAACCGCACAATTCAGAAGCGATAATGAAATCCGCGTCTGGCAGGATGTCAACGATCACGAAGGATTTGATGTGTGCGCCGACGATCACTGCCAGCGGTATCAGGGCATCACAAAAATCATCTCCGGCAACGTCGCGCTGGCCATCGAAACCACGCGCGGTGTATTTTTGACACACGCGGACGCGATCTGCGACGCGCGCTACTATAAATGCTGCGGCGGTCAGACCGACGTTTTTTCAACAGCCTGGGAGGACGCATCCCCGCCCTACCTGGCCTGCATCACCGATTACGACAAACCGCACGCGGCGGTGGTCTCGGAAGAAGACGCCGCGCGGTGGTTTGCCTCCAGTCCCGCGGCTTACTGCAACACCGATGATCCGGACATCCTGCGGCGCATCCTGCCTGCGTTCGATTACGAAACACTGAACTTTTACCGCTGGCGCGTTGCCTGCGACAAAGAAACGCTGGAAAATATTCTGCGCGAAAAATCGGGAATCGATTTTGGCGAACTGCAGCACATCATTCCCCTGCAGCGCGGACCTTCCGGCAGAATCCGCAGACTGAAGATTATCGGCACGAAAAAAACCATGATCGTGGGCAAGGAGCTGGAAATCCGCCGCTGGCTTTCACAGACCCACCTGCTTTCGAGCGCCTTTGTGGTGACCTCGGAACACGACACGGACGGCGCCATCAAACGTTTCATCTTTCACGGCGGCGGCTGGGGACATGGCGTGGGCCTGTGCCAGATCGGCGCGGCGGTCATGGCGGTCCGGGGATTCCGGGCCGAAAACATTCTCTCGCACTATTTTCCCGGCGCGCATCTGAGGAAACTGTATTGAACAAAACGTCATCGCAACCCCCCGCGCCCGAAGGGGCCGGCCAAAAAAGTCCCTGGCTGTGGGTGCCGTCCATCTATCTGGCCGAAGGCATCCCCTACATGATCGCCATGACGGTCAGCGTGGTGCTGTATAAAAATCTGGGCCTGTCCAATACCGAAATCGCCCTTTACACCAGCTGGCTGTATCTGCCCTGGGTCATCAAGCCGCTGTGGAGCCCGTTTGTCGATCTGTTCCGCACCAAGCGATTCTGGATCGTCCTGATGCAACTGGCCATCGGGGCATCGTTTGCCTGTGTGGCGCTGACACTGCCGGTAAACCATTTTGTCCAATACACGCTCGCCATGTTCTGGATCATGGCTTTTTCGTCCGCCACGCATGACATCGCCGCGGACGGCTTTTACATGCTGGGATTATCGACGCCGCAGCAGGCCGCGTTTGTGGGTGTCCGCACCATCTTCTACCGGATTGCCACCATCGCCTCCAAAGGCGGACTCGTCATGCTGGCCGGCATCCTGTATGAAAACGGTCATACGATGACGTCCGCCTGGTCGATCACCTTTCTGGCCGCCGCCGCTTTTTTCCTGGCCCTATGCCTTTACCATTATTTTGTCCTGCCCTATCCCGCCGCCGACCGCAGCGCCCCGCTGAATCAGGGCAAGGGCGTGGCGGCTGAATATTTCAGGATCATGGCTTTGTTTTTCCGGCGTAAGGATATCGTCGTCATCATCTGCTTTCTTTTGTTTTACCGCTTCGCCGAAGCGCAGCTCGTCAAAATGGTCGCGCCTTTTTTACTCGACGCGCGTGAAGCAGGCGGTCTGGGTCTGTTAACCAAAGAAGTCGGCTTTATTTACGGGACGGTGGGGGTGATCGCGCTCATGCTGGGCGGACTGCTGGGCGGCTACGCCATCTATCGCAACGGCCTGAAGTTCTGGCTGTGGCCGATGGTGATCATCATGAATGTGCCGGATCTTATTTTCGTGTATCTGGCGCACGCGCAGCCCGATAATATCTGGCTGATCGGCTCCGCGCTGGCGGTTGAACAGTTCGGTTACGGCTTCGGCTTTACCGCCTATACGATGTACATGATCATGGTGGCGCAAGGCGAATATAAAACCGTCTTTTACGCCGTCGGCACAGGTATCATGGCGCTGGGCATGATGCTGCCGGCGATGTCCAGCGGGTGGATTCAGGAGATGCTGGGTTACAAAAACTTTTATTTCTGGATATTGCTCACAACCATCCCCGGTTTCATTGTGGCGGCGTTGGTGAAGATTGATCCGGCCTACGGGAAAAAAGCCATCCCGGGGGAGTAAGGGGGGAGATATGTCCACGAAACCAATCAAAACCGCGTTCATTTTGGGCGCAGGGCTTGGAACCAGGCTTCGGCCCCTGACCGAAAACATGCCCAAGCCGCTTTTGCCTGTGGGCGGCAGGCCGATTATCACATACGCGATGGAACATTTGCGGGCCGCGGGCGTTTTGCGCTTCATCGTCAACACGCATCACTGCGCAGAAAAATATG
>JAWOJC010000061.1:0-4026 GCA_046484315.1 Smithellaceae bacterium
GACGTTATGGAAATATTCAGCGTCTCGATCTCATCCTCGAAGGGGAGAAAGATAGCGCCAATCACTATAAACTCTCAAAACAGGCTGATGTCCTGATGTTGTTCTATCTCTTTTCCGCCGAAGAGCTCGGGGAGATCTTTACGCGCCTGAATTATCCTTTTGCTTACGAAACGATCCCGAAAAACGTCGCTTACTATGCCGCCCATTCATCGCACGGCTCCACCCTCTCGCGGGTGGTTTATGGCTGGGTGCTGGCGCGTTCCGACCGGCCGCGGGCGATGGACTTCTTTGCGCAGGCGTTGCAGAGCGACACCGGCGACATCCAGCAGGGGACCACCGCAGAAGGCGTCCATCTTGGCGCCATGGCCGGATCGGTCGATCTGATGCAGCGGGTCTCGACGGGGATCGAGGTGCGGGGTGATCTTCTTCACCTCAACCCCGAATTGCCAAAGGAAATGAAGCGCCTTGACCTGCGCATCCGTTATCGCGGTCATTCTCTCGATCTGCGACTGACACGGGACTCGCTGACCATCCGCGGACGTGATGGCGCGGCAGCGCCGATCTCCTTGTGCCTCGGCGACCGGGTCTACGAATTCGTCAGCGGCACGACCCGCACCTTTCGATTGAACGACAAGGCAACAGCGGAAATGAAAGAAGAAAATCGGTAGCAGCCCCCATTTTTTCAGGAGGAATAAGCGATGGAAAAATTTTCCACGGCTTCATTGCCAGCGCGCTATGACAGAGTCTTCCAGATTCTTCAGAAACGGATAGAAAACAAGATACCGCTCCCCATTGAGATCCATTTATGGGGAGAGCGCGTCTATCGTTTGGGAAAAGGTGAACCCGCCGTCAAGATATTGGTGAAGGACCGTCAGGGTCTGGCGGCCCTCAGCGAACTGGATGAGGTGAAGATTTGTGAAGCTTATATGGCCGGCAATCTCGATGTCACCGGTGACATGATGGGCTTTGCCAGCCTGCGCGGCCTGTTGAGCGACCATCATCCCCTGCACTCACTGTGGCGACGGATGGCGCCAATGTTCGTCGGACGGGTGCAGACAGACCGGCAGGCGATTGCCGGTCACTATGACTTCAGCAACGAGTTCTATCTCAAGTTCATGGACCCGACCCGGTGCTATTCGCAAGCCGTCTTCGCGCGCGACGATGAACCACTGGAGCGCGCCCAACATCGCAAACTCGATTTTGCCATCGACGCCTGTCGACTCAAGCCGGGAGATCGCGTCCTCGATGTCGGTGGCGGCTGGGGCAGTTTCACCGAGCGCGCCGGACGACGCGGCATTCAGGTCACGTCCCTGACGATTTCTCAACAGTCCGCGGCCTTCCTGACGGGCCTGATCGAGCGTCAACAACTTCCCTGCCGGGTGCTCAACCAGAACTTTTGGGAGCACACCGCAGCGGATCCTTACGATGCCATCGTCATTCTCGGGGTGATGGAACACCTGCCTGACTATCCGGCCGTACTCCGGCAGCTGCAAAGTCTGCTGAAACCGGGTGGACGCGTCTATCTCGATGCCAGCGCCTACCGAGAGAAGTATTCCAAGGCCACCTTTATCTCCCGCTACATCTTTCCAGGCGACCATGTCTACTTCTGCTTGCACGCTTTTCTCGACGCAATAGCGAAAAGCAAACTGGAGGTGCTGGAGGTCCATAATGATCGGAATAGTTACTATCTTACCTGTAAGACCTGGGCAGAGAATCTCGATGCCGCCCGCGATGAAATTATCAGCCGTTGGGGCGAAATGATTTATCGTCGTTTTCGCCTCTATCTCTGGGGCTCGGCTCAAGCCTTTCGCAGTCGCGGCATGGATGCCTATCGGGTTGTTCTGGAGCATCCTGACGACAACGCCGACTTAAGCGCCGTTACGGGATGAAGGGACGACAGGTTAGTTGCGAAAACGGGAGCGGCCGCGACCTTCCGTTATTAGCACACGCACAAGCCGGCCTCGTGGAAACGGTCTGGCGAAAACGTGCTGTAGAAAAGGAGGAAAAAATGAAACACATGAAAAACATATTGATTTTGAAGCCGATCAGGAACGCGCGGAAAGCCACTGGCAGAGCGCTCGTTGCCCTCTTCACCGCAGCCGCCGTATTGGGCGGACCACTTGCACATGGTTCTCCGGTTGAGAAGATGAAACCGGGCGTTCTTGTGGCTGAAGTCGGGGAAGACGAGAAACCCTCTCAGCCACCCGAGCGACTCTACGGCACTTGGACGGCCAAAGATGTGGACGCAAAAATGGGGGAGGTCAAGATCCGTCTCACCTTCCGCCGAGAAAAGAAAGTAAGTGTCCTGGCGTGGTCCGATATTCCGTTTGTCGGCCAGGTCCGAGATCTCCAAGGGTCATTTTCAGTGCATGGCGATACGATTAGCTCGGAGGCGATTCGGGATGGGAAAAAGGCGAAATTTTCCTTTGAAAGCGATCAATTGGTGTTGCGTTTCAAAAGCGGCAAAGTCGTGCGCTTCGACCGGTCTGGTTGACACCGTGACGACGCCGATGCTGCGGGGATGAAGTTGTTTTTGACGGCAATAACAGGAGGATGTCATGAAAAATTTGCGATCATCCTACCCCCTTTAGGCGTTTTTCTTCAGGTGGGCATTGGCGGTGCTTTTTGGTTGAACATTCTTCTGACCCTTTTAGGCTACATCCCCAGCATCGTCCACGCAGTCTGGATCATTGCTAAACGTTAATGGCGGGCCGGTTATAGCTCAACCAAAAGAGGAACTTTATGATGAATCAAACGGGTGGATGGATGGGTGGGCAAATGACGATTTGGGCAGTTCTCGCCGTACTGGTGGTTGTAGTCGTCGTGATTAGATTGCTCCGGAAAAAATAATCCGGCGTCCACGACCCACCTGAAAAGAGAATGCTGACAACAAAAAGGCGCGAGTTCCGCCAAACGGAGATTTATCATTATGAAATCTGTAGTCATTTTCGGTGCCGGCATCGCCGGACTAACGGCTGCCCAGGAATTGACGCAACTGGGATATGCCGTGTCAGTCTATGAATCGACCGATCAACCAGGTGGATTCTTTAGAAGCGCACGGCTTGAAAAAGACAATATGCCTACGGAGTATTCGTGGCATGGCATGGGACCCTGGTATCATAATGCTTTTGATCTGATGCAGCAGATTCCATTTAATGAAAAGGGCAGTATCTATGACTTAGCCCTTTCGCGCCCCGTTGATTTTGGAATTTTCCCCGATACCGATACCGCGCAATTTTATGACGAAGGGCTCAAAAGTATTCCCAGGATGTTCAGGATGGGAAATTGGGAATTTGTTAAATGGTTTCATTTAATGATCAAGACGTGGACATCCGATTCTCGCAGTAAAGTAGATTATGACAAAATCAATGCCGCTCAGGCCTGGGAGCCTTTACTGAAAGAGAAGGCCCAGAAAACCTGGCGATCTTGTTTTGGTCCATGGATCGGCTCGGATTGGTCAAAGGTTTCATTACAGACGACCGGCGATTTTTTCAGAAAACAGTTAACCACCAAAGCCGTGCACCGACATAAAGCTGATCAAAACGGGCCCGCCTGGACGCAGGGAACCGGTGCCGGCTGGTTGCTCTTTACAGGACCCAGCAGTGAATACTGGTTCAATCCCTGGGTGACCCATCTCAAGGGGAAAGGAGTAGAATTTTATTGGGAGAAAGGACTGACAAAACTGGAATTTGACGGGACGACAATAACTTCCGCTTATTGTGGCGAAGAAAAGATTCAGGGCGACATTTATATTCTCGCCATAAATCCATTCATTGCAGCTGACATTTTAAGCAAGACCCCTGCACTTGAGAGCCAGGACGAATTAAGACTCTTTAAACCCCTTGTTCAAGGTGGCCCTCACATTCAAGTCTCTTTCAGGTTGGCATTTGATGAAGAGATAAAATTCCCTCGCAAGAGGACTGCGGTGGTGATCAGTGATTCCGAATTCAATTTAACCATTTTTGCTGAAGAACAGGTCTGGAACAAGGAAGTCGATTTAGGCCGAAACATTAAATCACTCTGGAC
>JAWOJC010000126.1:0-2560 GCA_046484315.1 Smithellaceae bacterium
AAATTCATTTCGGGAGATTACGGCATGTCCAATCCTGATATTATCGCTTTTTGCAATCAGAAAGGCGGCGTCGGCAAGACGACCTGCGCGCTTAACGTCGCTGTGGGCCTTACGCTGCTCAATAAAAAAGTACTGGTTATCGACTTTGATCCGCAGGCGCATCTGACCTATTCTCTGGGGCTCGACGCCCATGATCTGAAGAGTACGATCTATTCCGTCATGAAGGGAACGACATCGCTTTCCGACGCGGTCATGGATATCAAGGGGATGAAAGTGCTGCCCGCGAATCTTGAGTTGTCGTCGCTTGAAACCGAGATGATGGATATGCCCAAACGGGAGATGATTTTAAAAAATCGTCTGGCATCGGTGATCAATGTTCATTACGTGATTATCGATTGTCCGCCGGCCGCCGGCATTCTGACGCAAAATGCACTGGTCAGCTGTCAGGAAGTGTTCATCCCCCTGCAGATGGAATTTCTCGCCCTCAAAGGTATGAGCAGGCTTTTGAGTCTGATCGAGGACGTCAAAAAGAAACACAAAAAAAATCTGCCGACCTATCGTATTATTCCCACGCGCTACGACGGACGCAGGAAGCTCAACAACGCCATTATGGACAAGGTGCGCGAACGGTTCGGCACGCGGGTGTTCAAATCCACCATCCGCGAAAATATTGCCGTGGCCGAAGCGCCGAGTTTTGGCCAGTCCATCTTTGAATACGCGCCCAAAAGCCACGGCGCCGAAGATTATCTGGCCTTGTGCAGGGAAATCATACGCAAAAAGCCTATCGGTTGATTTGTCGTCCGCCTTTTGCCAAACGATCTAAACGGGCATGCCGGGGGATCGTTTTTTAACCGACCTCAATTTTAAAAAGGAGAAAAAGCCATGTTAAGGAAGAACGTTTTTGTTTTTGCTGTTTTGATTTTTTTTGTTATGACGTCCGCCGCATGGGCACAGCTCAAAGACGGGTTGTGGGAAATGACATCCCGCACCGAAATCAAAGGGATGCCGCAGCAGATGCCATCAACCACGTTTCGCCAGTGCCTTACGAAGAGCGATCCGGTTCCCCAAAGCCAGGACAAGTCCTTTGATTGTAAAACGACCAGCCGGAAAATCAGCGGCGATACCGTAACCTATGTCGTGGAGTGTCGGGGGAAGGATGGCGTCATGGTCACCAAAGGGAAAAACACATACACCGGCCTCTCGATGGAAGGATCCTCCGAGACCAGCTTTAAAATGCAGGGTCAGCCTGAAATGCAGATGACGACAAAGATGAAAGGGACGTATATCGGGGCCTGCCCGAAATAATATTTTTAGGAGGGCATATGAGACTCAAGGACAAAGTAGCCATTGTAACAGGATCGGGACGCGGTATCGTTGAAGGCATTGTTTTGCGTTTTGCCGAAGAAGGCGCGAAAATCATCGTCAACGACGTCAACGAAGCAGATGCGAAAAATGCCGTGGACCAGATCAAGGCCAAAGGCGGTCAGGCCGCATCCGTGGTGGGTTCCGTGTCGGACCGTGCCACCGTACAGAAGATGGTGGATACAGCGCTGAAGGAATTCGGCACGCTGGATATCATCATCAACAACGCGGGCATTACCCGCGACAGCATTCTGCACAAGATGACCGATGACCAGTGGAACGCGGTGATGGATGTCAATCTGACCGGCGTGTTTTACGGCATCCAGTGCGCGGCCCGCGTCATGCGCGAGAAGGGCTACGGCAAGATCATCAACATCTCATCCACCAGCGCGATGGGCAACGCAGGCCAGCTCAACTATTCCGCGACCAAGGCGGGCGTGATCGGCATGACCAAAACCGCGGCCAAGGAGCTGGGACCCAAAGGCGTGAATGTCAATGCCATTGCGCCGGGCATGATCTGGACCGATATGATGAAAAACATGCCGCCGGAAACCATCAAACAGATGGATGCCATGCTGCCGTATCTGGTGCCGATGAACCGCAAGGGATTGCCCCGCGACATCGCCAATCTGGCGCTGTTTCTGGCCTCGGATGAAAGTTCATTCATCACCGGCCAGATCATCTTTTGCGACGGTGGAATGAAAATGTAGGAAAACAGGCGATAGAAAAAAGTAAAGAAGCGGTCGGCGTAGTCACGCGACCGCTTCTTTTTTGTCCGGTGCAGAGATTTAGTGTTGCGGAAATAGAGCAACGGGTTGATAACAGGCGTCAGCGTCACGCCCCGGCGAAAGGGCGCATGACGCCAACAGGGACGGAGGCATGGCAGGGTTGGCGCGGGTTATGCCGGGGATTGGCCAAGGTATTTTTCTTCCAGCAGTTGGAGGACCCGATCGGCGGATTCGGTGATGGGGGTTCCCGGGCCGAAGATGCCGCGCACGCCTGACGCATACAGAAAGTCGTAATCCACAGGCGGGATCACACCGCCGACAATGACGAGGATCTCCCGGCCGCCTGCGCGGTTGAGTTCGGCAATCAGCGCCGGGACCAGCGTTTTGTGCCCGGCCGCCAGACTCGACGCGCCGACCACATGAACATCATTTTCAATGGCCATCCGGGCCGCCTCCTCCGGCGTCTGAAA
>JAWOJC010000062.1:0-11959 GCA_046484315.1 Smithellaceae bacterium
CGGTCGCGGCGCCAGGCCCTTCTGAGGGGGACGCTGGAGCCCATGACGCGCTACGCCGAAGCCGACGTCTGCCGGGGCCGGATACTGCTGAGTTATTTCAACGAGACGCCGGCAGGCGACTGCGGCAATTGCGATGTATGTAAAAATCCGCCGAAAAAAATAAACGGCACAATCATCGCACAGAAGGCCCTATCGGCGGTGGCGCGCACCGGCGAAAAAACCAACATGACCACGCTTATTCAAATTCTGCGCGGGACCCCGTCTCCGGCGATCCGGGAAAACGGATATGATCAGATCAAAACCTTCGGTGTCGGCCGTGACATTAAATATCATGAATGGGCCGAGTATTTTTTCCAGTTACTCAACTTAGGCTTTGTCGACATGGCCTATGATGAAGGCTATGCCATGAAGCTAAACGATTTGAGCCGCAGGATTCTCAAAGGGGAGGTGGACGTTTTGCTGACGCAGCCGATGGAGATGGAAAAGAAACTCGAAAGCATCCACGTGCTTCCGAAAAAGGAGGCGGCGGACAAAGGCCTGTTTGAACGGTTACGCGCGCTTCGACGTGCGCTGGCGGATGAGGCCAATGTGCCCGCGTATGTTGTGTTTTCCGACAAAACACTAACCGAAATGGTGGCCGCCATGCCCCAAGACGAAATTGAAATGCTGGCAGTCAGCGGTGTCGGGGAACACAAAATGCAGAAATACGGCAAGCCGTTTCTCGACGAGATCCGCCGCTATGGACAGGCGGGGCAAGATGAGCGGGGCATGAGATCGGGATAAAGACTATCCCTCACAGGTTTTGTTGCGGCCGCTTTCTTTTGCCCGGTAGAGCGCCAGATCGGCGCGCAAAATCAGTTCATCATACGTTTCTGCTTCACGGAGCCTTGCTACGCCCAGGCTGACGGTCACGTTCATCACCTGTCCGTCCTGGGTTCGAATGACGTGTATCTCCATCGCGAGACGAATCCTTTCCGCCAGCAGTTTCGCCTGATCCAGATCGGTATCCGGCGTGACAATCAGAAACTCTTCGCCGCCGAACCGGCAGAGAATATCCGAGCTCCTGACGCTGTCTTCTAAAATGGAAGCGACCCGTTTGAGCACCTCATCGCCATGGAGGTGTCCGTGTGTATCGTTGATGTTTTTGAAATGATCGATATCCAGCATGATCGCGCATATCGGATCCCCTGCGCGTTCGGCCCGGGAGAATTCCGACGCGATGCGCCGGAAACCTTCACGGCGGTTGAGCAGTCCGGTCAGCGAATCGGTGGCCGCCATATCCATCAGTTTCTTTTCGGCCAGACGCAGATCCTTGATAAAGAATCTGGCCACGAAATACACAATCAGAAAGATCATCAAGATGACGCACAGCACCGCAACCGCAAGGTAAATTTTATTGGTCTGGATTTGCTTCATGGTCTCGTGCGCCGGAATGGTCACGCTGATGCCGCCGCGCACCTCGCCTTCAGTATAGCCCTGCTGCGCATGGCACTGAAGGCAGGAGGCTTCCGCAATCAAGGGCGCCATGTAGCGGAAGACCTTGCCGTCGGTGCCGGGGTCGAAGCGATACTGCTCACGCGCGCCTGCGGCGAAGGCATGCAGCGCCTCCCTTTCAAAAGCGTCAGGAGCGTTATGGGGATTTATCGGACGCAGGCTGGTGATGTGAAACTTAAAGATGCCCCGTTTATCGGCGATCTGAGAAATTTCGCGTGTCACCAATGCGGGATTTTTCATCACATAGACATTTCCCTGACGGTCTTCGATGAGCACCTTGAGGCCGGGAATGGCGAGTAAATACGGATTGATTTCCGTTTCCGGCGTCTTTTTGACGTAGACGCCCTGATGCTGGGCCAGCCACAGGCGCGTGATGACGATTTCCTCAAAAAAAGAGCGTCCGTTGTCGATTAACTGGCGGCGGTAAAGATTTTCCGATTGTATCTGAAATCCCCAGAAGACGGAAAGGATGACCAGCGCCACGATCAGACAGATAACGATCAGGTATCGGCGGGCCGATTCGGAAGTGGATCGGAATATATGCGGGTTTTCGGTCATGGATAAACCGTCCTGTTAATGTTTTCTCTGTGGTGCTTCGTAACAGAATTTCGAAACCGTCGCAATAGATCTTGCAACCGGAGAGGTGTTTATTGTAATTGACACACACAGTATATTTTTAACGGATTTTGATATCATGCATAAAGAAACATGGACTATGACCAGAAGACAGTTAATGCAGAAGGCTGCGGCATCCGCAGTTTTGCTGGGGCTGCCGCCTGTGTCCGGCTGTTCATCTCTTCCGGAGTATCAGCCGGTGGGCGTGGAAAAGGGCAAGGCCCTGTATCTGACTTCAGCCCGCGTGATTGACGTGATCCGCGGGGTTGTTGAGCCCGGCCGGACGCTGACGATCCGGCACGGGATAATTGAATCTGTGAGTGGTTTTTTGCCTGTTTTACATGAAGGCGACAAGGTTCTGGATCTGAAGGGTGACTATGTCCTACCGGGGCTAATCGACGCGCACTGCCATGCGACCCTGTCGGGCGAATTCATGCTCAGCCCTGCGACGATTCTAACGACCATAAACCAGATGAATCGAAATTACATTCAGCAGATCAAGCAGGGGATCACCACTATCCGGGACATGGGCGCGATGCCGGACTTCCTGCATAATGATTTGGAGAAAATACAGACAGGTAAACTGATCGGTCCGCGTATCGTCTATTGCAATGCGTTCACCAATATTTTTGGCAGTCATCCGGACATTGACCCCGCAGCTGTCAGTATTTTCGCGCGTCTTGCCATGGCATTTACCGGTCATCCGAACCTGTGGTTCAGAAATACGGACGATCTCAAACACAAGCTGCGTCAAAACACCCGTCGCGGTGCGTCATTTGTGAAACTGACCATGGATGGGATATCCTTGCTATGCGGCAAAGGAAAAATTCCCGTCTACACGGATGAGCATTTGAAAATCATCTTTGATTTTGCGCAAAAAAACCATTTGTCGACTGCCGCCCATATTCATACCAAATTCGGTTTTGATCGCGCGGTGCGATTTGGGATCGGTTCCATGGAACATCTGCTGGCCGACGCGATATTGACCCGTCAGGACGTTGAAACGATGGCGGAAAAAAATATTGCCATCGTTCCTACCATGACGATCGCGCAGCTGATGGCTGCGCCGGAAGCCTATTTCGAGCTTCCGGTGAAGTACCGCACCGGTTTTATTCAACAGGAACTGGAGATCCGGCGACGCTATCTGCATGAAAGCGATCATACCCCTTTTGCCGAGGCCGCCATTCACAAAAGCAATCTGGCTTATCTGGCCAATTATCGCAAATACGGCTGTGCCCGTTTGTATGAAAAAGACATCTACATGGCCAATCCCGAACTCTACTTTGATATTCTGCGCACAGGCCCTGCCAATCTCCTTGCCATGAAAGACGCAGGGGTTGTCATAGGTTGCGGCACGGACGCAGGCGTGCCTTTTGCCTATCACGGGACGCTGTGGCGCGAAATGGAAATGCTGGGCCGCCTCGGGTTTTCCGCTGCGGACATCTTACGTGCGGCCACCATCAATAATGCGAAAATTCTGGGGATGGCGGATCAGATCGGATCGCTGGAAGCGGGCAAATTTGCCGATTGCGTGGTTCTGAAGGAAAACCCTTTGGCGAAAATTGAGGCCTGCCGTCATCCGCAAACCGTCATCAAAGACGGCCTGATTTATGATGTCGGCAAAATTGTGTTTAACCCCTAGCCTGCTGTGATCAGGGGACGGGAACGCTTTTCACCACCGGTCGGTATAAAAACAAATGGTTGCGAAGAAAGCTGCCCGCATGGTCCGGGGTTTCGGATGAATTACACACATACGTGATCACCAGGTTGCGATTATGGGAAAACTGACGGTGTTCCTTGCCTGCGTAGCAAAAAGTAAGGGGATGGTACAGACTGTTTTCCGGATCGATTTCCGCTACCGGATCGATCAGAGCCGCAGGTTCGCTCCAGGGGCCTTCGGGTTTTGGTGCGCTTTGGTACAAAAGCCTGCGGCCGCGGTTTTCCGGTGACAGGTAAACAGCCTGCCACCTTCCGTGTTCTGCGGAATAGCGCACGCTCAATTCCGATAACCCCGCCGCAAAAATGATTTTCACCTCAGAGGCATTGAGAATGTTTCGCCAGGTTCCATCCTCATGCAGATAAGTAAGAGCGCCTGCAGGCTGGTCCAGACGGTGAATATTGATGCGTGCCAGAATGTTGCCGGAGGTATCGGCGTTGTCTTTCTTGTGCCGGAAGAGCGCATAAAAATAAACATGATCGCGATGCACAATGGCGGTGGGCGCCAGCGCTTCAATGCCGGAAGCAAGCGCCTGCGACCAGTCCCGATACGTCACTGGCCAAACCCGGGGATCCTCCGCGGAAAAATCTTTAATTTGCGCCATTATGTGCCCGGCGATTCGAAAATTGAAGGGCGGCTGAGATTCAGGCACCGTCTCTATGACGAGCAGCGGAATATATAACACACCCTCGACGATGAAAGGATCCTGCGGCCAGAGGATTTCGTTCTTGCCGAAAAACGGCTTAAAGATGCCATCCTTCTTTTTCAAATAGTAGTGAATATTGAATTGCGCGTTTTCAGTACAGGTGGAAATAGCCAGCGTGTTTCCCGTGACGAGATCCATTCCGACGCGGTCTTTTTGTCCTGCCTCAGGAGAGACGAATGAATCGCCAAACAGCCACAGGGTGCGCCGTTGGTCGAGTGCGAGGGAGTACGCGCCGTCGCCGCCGTACCAGCCGTCCTTGTCGGGAAAAGACGGTAGGCAAGAAGAGGCAAAAGGCGAAGATCGAAGCGTTCCGCAGGAGGCCAGAAAAATACTCAGGCACAGCAGCAGTATCATCCGGGCCGGCCATTGATTGAAGGTCGCAACAGGTTTCATTTGATTTTAAACTCCGCACGGCTGTCTTTGATTTTTTCTTTTTTCTCCGGCTGCAGGCTTTTGGGTTTTACCAGAAAAATTCTCGCGGCATCGATTTTACCTTCCTGAAGCAGTCCTTTCCTCACGCTTTGGGCGCGTCCGGCTGCGAGACTCTCGAGATCATCGGATGTGATGCTGATGGCGTCGCGGAGGTGTTTTTCCATTTCGGGCGCCGGCAGTGCTTTGAGTATTCCGATGGCGTTTCGCGGTTTGGAGAACTTTCCGGCTTTATACGCCATCGTCAGATATTTTTCATAGTCCGCCTGCGGGATCACCACATCCTGCGTCGGCACCGCCGCACGGCCTTTATCGGCGCTTTCCTTTTGAACCTGCGCTTTGATCAGGCGCTCGAACGCGGCATTTTTTAAAGCATCCCGGTCGCGTGTTTCATCCACGTAGGCGGCTATCTCAAGTTTCAAATGGGGACGGTCGTAGAGCGCTTTAGACAGGGCGGTGATTTTATCTTGTTCGGCCTGTGACGGTGTTGTGCTGCCGAAATCGAATTCCACGAAACTCATTTCCTCCCCGCCTCCGGTGAGAGAGGACAAAAGGGAAAAGGGCGATGTGACAGCTTTGGTGATTAAGTTGACCAGAATCTGCCAGACAATCGGCCAGATCCTGAATTCCGGATCATCCAGGCTTCCGCTGACGGGGACGTCGAGGTTGATCTGCCCCTGGCGATCCGTCAGCAAAGAGACAGCCAGCGTAACCGGTGCGGCGATGGCGTCGGGGCTTTCCACTTTGTCGCCGAAGGTCAGTTGATCGAAAAATATTTTGTTTTCGGCCTTGAGTGTCCGTTGATCCACCAGATAGGACACATCAAACCGAAGCTTGCCCTTAATGACGGGATACCCCAGATAGCGGCTCGTGTACGGGGTGATGGTGCTCATTTCAATATCCTTGAAACTAAGTCGGATGTCGGCAAAAAGGTCTTTGATCAGCGGGTTGATGGTGCCTGTGACTTCGATCGGAGATCCGTAGCCGAGATTTCCCTTTAGATTTACTTTGGCGCGTGTGATTTCCTGCGACGACAGGCCGGTGACGCTGCCTTTAAGATTCAGCAGGGTCGCCGCATAGTTGGGCGAGATGTTGCGGTCCGCAAAATCCACCGTGCCGCCTAGAAAGGACACTTTCCCGATTTGAATGTCAGGGCGCTGCTGTCCGGCAGCGTCGGTTTCAGTGGGGCTTGCCGCCTGACTGTGAGATGGCGGCTCTGACACTATTTCATCAGGATTCTCTGTCCCGAAGACGTCCTGAAGATTGGTGGTGCCGCCCGGATTGATCACCACCTTGGCAAAAAAATCACGAAGGGCAATTTCTTTAACTTTTATAACAAGCGGGTTATACCCGGCGGACATCGTGAGGAAAGAAAGTTGTTTGAACTTGATAAAATCAAGCGACTGTGCCCGGTCTGTGGTGGCCAGGTTGTTCACGTAAAGATTGCCCGCGTATTGAATGGCCGGTTCATTATTATTGTTGATCGTCAGTAGGAGGTTTCCGGCAGTTGACACAGAGCCGCCCGTGACGTCGATGTTGACCGTTTCCGTAAAATAGGGTTGAAAAGGCCGGATCCGAAGCGACGTCAAATTCACGGCAAGGTCGGCCATGAGCGGGGTGATGCCGAATTGTCCCTTCGCGGAAAAATCACTGGTTTGATTAATCTTGAGGGTCAGGTTGATGTTTGCCTTGTCCCCTTTTTTTGTGGACAGGTTTTCTGCCTGCAGGGCGATGGGCGAAATGGAAAGGCCGACCGTTTTGGCTGGAACGGCATCGGAAAAAACCACAGTACCCTTATCCACCGTTAGGTTGTCGATCTGTAAATGGCGTTCGCTTTTCCGGTCGTGGGGCGAGGGTGAAGGCTTTCTGCCTGCCTGTGAGGTGTTATCTTCAGCGATCAGGTTTTGCCAGTTGATCCTTCCCTGTCTGTCGCGGCGGACGGCTATGAGGGGTGTGTCCAGGGCAATATTGGCCAGTTGGATATTTTCCGCAAACGGGTTGGTATTCGCCATGTCAACGTGCAGGGCTTTGAGGCGCAGCAGCGCGTTTCCCTGCATGTCGTCCAGGACCACGTCTCTGAGCGTGCTTTTGCCGTTGAGGTTCAGCTCAGGCGGCCGGTTGTCGTGCATGATGAATTGGATTCTCAGTTTTGTGTCCAGACGCCCCGAGATCAGTTTAAAGTTCATTCCGGCCGGGAGATATTCCAGGTAATGGGGTAAATGAATATCCTGAATGTCCAGGTCGAAGCGTGTTGCGCGCGAAGCGAGAAAGGGCTGCGTCTGGCCTGTCGCGATGACGGAATGATCGTTGACCACTGCCGAGAACTGAGGCTCAACGTAGTGGTTCAGGTAGTATTCAATGTTGGAAACAAACGGGACGGAAACATTGACGTCGCGTATGGTGTGATGGGTGCTTTTGGGGAGATCTCTGAAATCGATCCGCCCGTTTGTGATCTGGATGTTATTGAAGGAGAAGCGGAGTGGGTCGCTTTCAACCTTTTCGTCCTTGTCGGCGGGGATCAGATCGGAAAAGTTATACGTGCCATCCGGATTGCGTGTCAGGCCGACATAGGGATTCTCCAGGCGGAGTTCTTTGAGGATGACAGCACGCCGCCAAATTGAGAAGAACGCATCGACATTGACATGCAGTTTCTCGAACGCGACAAATGGTGTTGTCCGGTCGGTATCCGCCACAGAAAATCCTGACACGGTCGCGGATACGGCAAAGGGATTGATGCGCAGTTTTTCAATCCGGACTTCCCGGTGAAGGGCTTCTGTGATCTTTTTCGTCAGGACCGGTCTGATCAACGCGGGCGCGATGAGAAAGCCGGTGACGGCGATGAAAATGAAAAATGCTGCAACGGCAATGATGAATGTTCTGAACTTTTTCATCCGGGAGCTCCCTTCTTAATCGGCGGCTGCCGGTTGTCGGTCGATTTCCAGCAGCATGAGTTTGATTTCAGACATTTTTTTGAATTCGGATGTCTCAGGAAAGGCATCTCCTTTTTGCAAAACGTTACTGTGAAGACATTGCCGGATCAGGGCGGCGACCCGGTCAATTTGTTTTATAAATTGATCGGCCGGTGTGTATCCCGCCAGAACCCGGTAGACGCAGAGATTGTCATAGGTGAGCTTCAAGGCGTCTTTCCGCGCGCGTTCAAGGATGCCCAATATTTTCTCGCACAGTTCGGTTGTCAGGCGAGGCGAGAAGTCCCACAGGATAAACGCGAATTGGAGTTTCATATAGGGGATGTAGCTTCGCCCGAGCATCATGTTTTCAAATCGGGAAAAAATGGCATCTACGGTGTCCATCAGATTTTTAAAGCCGGTATCCGTGATTTCCGCCCTCTCGCTTTCGGTTGCGGCGATCCAACCCAGGTTTTTGTCCAGCCGCAATCCGGCCTGCCGAAACACATCCCGTTCCTTTCCGGATCCGTCCGGCTTGCGTGTGCGCGTGGTGCTGTCCTGGTTTGAATAAAGAGCGGCCAGCGCCAGCACGTATTGAAGCCAGAAAAGGCAGTGCACACAAAGACCGGTGGATGATACCGCGAGCCCCCGGCGCAGACAGGTTTCCGCGTTTTTCAAGTGGGGGAGCAGCTCGCCCGTATCGATGGGTTGCGCCTTCGCTGGCTGCGAGTGCCGTCTCATCTCGCGGATGATTCTTGCGGCCTGACCGAAATACAGCATTCCCTGAGCCCACCAGACCTCGCTGTTGGCAAAAAGATGGTTGACGATGTGCTGTCCTTCAGCGATGCCCCGTTCAAACGCCATTCGGGAGGCGTTGCCATCCGCTGCCATATCTGCAAGGTTACAGAAGATCAGTATCCGCATGAAGCGGGCGGGCACATTATGGGGATCGGATAGAAGCAAGTGGGAAATAACCGCATCCGCCTCCATGGGCATCTGCCGGGCATACAATACCTTGATGATTTCCAGCAGAAGCAGGGTGCTCTGCGGGTAGCGGTGCATGGCGGCGATCGCGCCGAACGGCGTCTGGGACTTTTCGTCCGCGAAATACAACGCACGCTGAAATTGCTCAAAAGCGACTTCCGCCTTTGATACGGGCAGCATGTTCGCTTTCAACAAGCGCGGAATATAGTCATAATAGTGATGGGGCCAGAAGTCTCTAACGGACCAGAGGTGGTCCAGGCGGCGGTAGGCTTTTACGTCTTTGGACGCCGGGCGGGTAAATGTCACTTTCACGCCGGCCCCCGTGGCGCACAAGTAGGCGTACTCGGTCAGATAGATGCCGGAATCGCTTACGGGTTCCGTCGGAAACGGGGGCAGGAAACGCAGATGAAGGTTGGAAAAAAGGCCTGCCGCGATGATGGTAATCAATCTTTTTCTGGGGCTGCTGTGCGGGTAGAGCAACCACCGGCAGGTCATCTGGTGAACAACGGCCAGTATATTGCGAAGGGAACGGGCATAAAGTCCCGGTTCGTCCGGAGGCCCCGGATTTTTCGGTGATTGGAGATGAAATGATGAGGCTCCGATGGTTTCAATCTCTTTTTTGCGGATTTGACCGGCCATGTGCAAATCATTGAGGCAGGCGGCAAGCTCGCTTTTGAGCCAGATCACATCCGCCGGTGCAATCGCATCCCCTTGGCCAT
This sequence comes from Smithellaceae bacterium, assembly GCA_046484315.1. GTDB lineage: Bacteria > Desulfobacterota > Syntrophia > Syntrophales > Smithellaceae > UBA8904. The sequence continues at coordinate 9,571 of JAWOJC010000062.1, forward strand.
GCAAATGAAAAGTTGCGGTCGTGCCCGCTGAGGTGTCAATTTTTACGCTTTGATCCACAGGGGGTGAGGATAACCGGATTAATAGATCGTAATGCCAGTTAAAGTCCGGCCGTTTTTGCGCCAGGGCAAAGGCCAGAAGCCTGATCAGCGCGCGCTTTTTGGGTGTGTTGAGAGAAAAGTTTTTCTTCATCCGGGTGACCATCGCTGCGGACACGGAAGGCAGCGACAGATCGCGGGCGGTCTTTTCCAGTTGTTCGATCAATGCGTTGACCGACAAATTGCCTCTGAGGGTGTCGAGGATGTCCACAAAGGCAAGGTCCGGCGGCAGGTCATCATCGTCTGTGCCCGGTTGGCTGTTGTTTTTCAGAAAAGCAATAAAATCGTCCAGGGACGGATTTTCAATACACCTGTGCTTGAAGGCGTAAATCGTCATGGCCTCAATGGCGTTTGCCGCAAGCTCACCATCGTGGTCCCTAAATGTGTTGAAGCTCTCCAGGGTGGGAAAAGCGGCCCGGAAGGCTTTGCCGACGAGACCCGTATCCCGAAGGCTTTTTGCGACCATTTCATTGCATTTCATGATTTACGACCCCGTTTCAATGAAATGAAAATTCATTTCACCCGTCTTTCTTTGCACACTATCCGTTACATCTGTCACAAAGCAAGTAAATACGAGCATTAGCCTTTGTTTGCAAACCGTGAGTGAGGTAATCCATTGTGAAACATCATTTCCATTTCATAATGAAACAGTATTTCGTTTCAATACATCCTGCTGTATTGACAGGTTTTTTTCTGTGGAATACAAATAACATCAAAAGAAAAGAAGAATCAAATGGAAAAAACAGTGAGAAGGTCCGGGACGAATCAAAAAAGAGGGCGGTAAATTATGACGCAGAACATTCAAAATCAGTTTCAGGCTATTGAGGCGGCCTCTTTTGCCGGCATTGTGGTGCATGAAGACGGTGTCATTCGGGAAGTAAACGATAAGATCGGAAGTATCAGCGGTTATTCAGCAGCAGAACTGATCGGTATGGATTGTCTCAGGCTGATCGCGCCTCAGTCGCGTGATTTTGCCGGTAAAACGATTATGGGCGATTCCTATACCATTCACGGACTTTTGGGCATGAAGAAGGACGGCGCCTCCTTTCCCCTGAAAATACAGGGAAAGACGCTGTCTGCCGAAGGTAGGGTCATGAGAGTGATGGAGTGGTATCCGATGGATAATGTGATGCAGGTTGCCGATCCGCTCTGGGGCAATGCGGAGGCTATCCGGTTTCTGGTTGAAAATACTTCAGATGCGGTGGGGCAACTTGATGCGGATTTAAAAATTGTATATGTCAATTCCGCTTTTGAAAAAATCTCTCACGGATTTAAATCCGCCGAGGTCATCGGCAGGCCCATCTTCGATTTCATAGCCCCTTCATTTGTCTCAAAAATCAGTCAGGTAAACCGGATGCGTCTGGATGCGGAAGCATCCGGAATCAAAACCGGGGCGGTGCGGTTTGAAACGCAGGCTCTCCGAAAAAGCGGAGATTATTTCTGGGCTGAAATCATTGTTAATCCTTATCGGGATCAGCAAGACAGGCTGATTGGCTATACCGGTATCATTCGCGATATCAGTCAGGATAAGCTCAATGAGGCCAAGCGTCAACGTCAGGAAGAAGAGATGAAAAAAACGCAGAAAATGTCGGAGGTCGGGCATATCGCCGGCGTCGTCGCGCATGATCTCAACAATGTCTTATCCGGCATTCTCGGCTATTCGGAGCTTCTTTTGCTCCAGCCTGAAGCGGATCCGGCCCTGACGAATCAAGTAAAAAATATTGCCCTTTCGGCGGAACGGGCTGCCTCCATTGTGCATGATCTGTCCATTCTCACCCGCAGGGAGAAACGACAGCAAAAAGTTTTTACGCTCAATGATCTGGTAACCACCTGTTTCAACAAACCGGAGTTCAGGCGATTGTCACAGCATTATTCAGGCATTAACCTTCATATCGATCTGGAGCCGGGGATGGCTTCTATTAACGGTTGTTTGCCGCAGCTGGAAAAAACATTCTGCCATTTGGTCTCTCAGGCGCTTGAAGCGGCATCAGGTCGCGAGGCGGGGCGTGTCTGCATTTCCACAAAAGCGCTTTATCTCGGCCGTCCGGATAGCAGCGACGAAAGTGTGCGGGAAGGTGAGTATGCGGTATTGTCCGTTTACGACACGGGGTACGGTATTTCCGGTCACGATTTGCCCCGCATCTTTGAACCCTTTTATTCCAAAAAAGTGCTCAAACGCGGCCAGACGGGTCTGGAGCTGGTGGTTGTACGGGAAACCGTCACAGAATGCGGCGGGTTTATTGATGTTTATAGTGAGCCGGATGCAGGCACCACCTTTACAATCTATTTTCCT
>JAWOJC010000145.1:0-7447 GCA_046484315.1 Smithellaceae bacterium
TCGGTCGAAGTTCTTTATCTGTCGCGGTTTGCAGAGCTTCTATCTTTTTTTCCTGTTCGTCGGTTAAGTTCAATCTTTCCAGGCCTGCTTGGCCGCAGGGTCCGTAGCCCCTGCTTTTGCCCGGGCCGGGACCCCAGGCGAAGACTTGTGACGTAAAAAGCAGGCCTACTGCGATGGCTGTGAGTGTTAAAATCATTTTTTTCATGTTTTGGCTCCTTCTTAGTACATATTTTGCTGATCAGTTACCGAATAATAGAGCAAAGCCTGTGCCATGTACGGCAAGTAGTTGTATTCGTGTAATAATAAAGATTAACAGGCAAATAGAATTTGCCTTTTGGACGCATCGTGTGGATAATAGGTACCCAATACGCATACCCGGGCGGGCTTATTCTATCCAGCTGTCGGAGTTAAAAATGAAGGAACAGAAAAAAGGAAGAAAACGTTTTGATCTTTCCGTCTGGGTGACTCTAAGCGCTCTGGTGGTTTTAGTCGGCATCCTGGGCGTGATGATGTTTGCGCAGTTTCAGGGGCGAAAAAATCAGGCCGAACTGCTTTTTGTCGAAAAGGGCGCGACACTGATCCGGTCATTTGAGGCGGGGCTGCGCTATCGAGGCGCTTGCGAAGAAGATGCCTTTTACCTGCAAAAGCTACTGATGGAAACAGCTCAGCAGCCGGACATTGACTATATGATCGTGACGGATGAGCGCGGACGGATTCTGGCGGATAGTGAACCGGCGATGCTGGGCCTTCACTACGGCCTGGATCTCGACACAGGCGGGATTGCAGGCAGCATGGAGATCGCGTGGCGACAGACGGCCAATCCCGACGGTGCGGGAACTTTCGAGGTTTATCGGGGATTTTCTCCGTGGCGCGATTCCCCGGACGGGCCTCAACGAAGTCCGATGACTGTGTTTGTCGGCTTCGATATGAGTAAAATTGAACGCGCGTCTCGTCAGGATGCCGTCCGGACGGTGATTATCGCGCTCATCCTGGTTTTGATCGGATCGCTGGCTATCGTGTCACTTTTTCTGGTGCAGGCGTACCGTCTGACGCGTTCCTCTTTGTCGCGCGTCACGGTTTTTTCCGAAGCGCTGGTTAAAAATTTACCGATCGGTCTGATCGCGTTGGATCATCAGGGGCGCATCGCTGCCTGTAATGAAAAAGCCCGGGATCTTTTTGATGTCGCCTGCCCGGATGCTCTGGGCAACAAGGCAGACACGCTGTTGCCCGGTGCGCTGTGGCAATTATTGGAAGATGTCCGTGGTGACGCGGGGGTGAAGGAGCGCGACGTAACACTGACGGATTCTCGCCATGAAACACGAAACTGGGAGGTTGTCGCGGCGACTTTTGTGGATGATGAAGCGAATGAAGGCAGAATTTTGCTGGCTCGTGATGTGACGGCCCTGCGGCTGATGGAGCAAGAAGTGGCCCGCAGCCGGCATCTGCGCGCCATCGGATCGCTGGCGGCGGGCGTGGCGCATGAAATCAGAAATCCGCTCAGTTCCATCCGGGGCTTTGCCGTTTATTTCAAAGAAAGGCTTTCAGGACATCCCGACGATCAGCAGACGGCGGATATCATGATTGCGGAGACTGAACGGCTCAACCGCGTCATCACCCAGCTCATTGACTTCGCCCGGCCGCTGACGTTGAAAAAAGAGCCGGCGAATCTGGCGGACCTCGTTTTGCACAGCATCCGGCTGGTTGCTGCCGAAGCCGGGAAAAATGCCGTCGCAATTGAAGTGCGGGCGAAGGATGATTTGCCCGCAGTGGAGGTTGATGCCGATCGGGTCAAACAGGTGCTTTTGAATATCTTTTTAAATGCCCTGGCTGCCATGCCGGGCGGCGGCCGGTTATCCGTTGAATTTGCGATCCTCCGGGATTGCGTCGAGGTATCGGTTTCCGATACGGGGGAGGGCATCCCCGCTGAGCACATGCCCCGGATTTATGATCCGTATTTTACGTCCAAACCGGCGGGCACGGGACTGGGGCTGGCGGTCGTGCAGAAAATCATGGATGCGCATGGCGGGTGGATTCAAATCGAAAGCACGGCGGGGCAGGGCACAAACGTTGTGCTCCGCTTCCCCCTGCCGGTGCAGGGAAGGAGCGAATCATGAAAAAAGATCTCGACATTTTAATTGTGGATGATGATGCCGCGCATCGTCTGATGCTGAAAAAGCTGCTCGGCGGCTGGGGCTATCAGGTCTTTGAGGCGGATGACGGGGCGGGCGCGATTGAAGCAGTGCGCAATCGCGCCTTTGATCTGGTCCTGATGGATATTCGCATGGTGAATGTATCCGGCCTTGAAGCCCTCGAACAGATTCGAGGGATCAACCCGTCGATTCCGGTCATGCTCATGACAGCTTACGCCTCGGTGGACACGGCGGTCAGTGCGCTCAAGAAAGGCGCGTACGATTATCTTACTAAACCGCTGGATTTTGATGAACTGCAAATAGGCATTGCGCGGGCGACGGAGCACAGCCTGCTGAAAAAAGAAAATGCCTACCTTAAAGAAAAGCTCGGTGAGAAATTCAACCGGCAAAGCATCATCGCGCAGAGTCCTGCGATGGTCAGGCTGCTCGGGGTTGTGGAGCAGGTTGCCGCGACGGAGGCGACCGTGCTGATCACCGGAGAGTCTGGAACCGGCAAGGAGATTATCGCCAACGCGATTCATTTCAACAGCCGACGAAAAGAAGCGCCCTTCGTTAAAATTAATTGTTCGGCGCTTACGGAAACGCTTCTGGAATCGGAACTGTTCGGCCATGAAAAGGGTTCGTTTACCGGCGCGGACCGCAGGCGGGAGGGGAAGTTTCTCCAGGCCGGGGGCGGCAGCATTTTCTTAGACGAGGTCAGTGAGATGTCGCCCGCCATGCAGGTGAAGCTTCTGCGGGTTTTACAGGAAAGGGAGCTGACCCGTGTCGGGGGATCGGAGGTTGTGAAAGTGGATGTCCGCGTGGTGGCCGCGTCGAATAAAGATCTGCAAAAGGAAATCCGGGAGGGGCGTTTCCGCGAAGATTTATTCTACCGGCTCAATGTGGTGGCGCTCACCGTGCCGCCGCTTCGGGAAAGGCCGGAGGACATTCCGCTTCTGGCGCAGCACTTTCTGAAGCAGTTTGCCGAAAGAAACTTCAAATCCATTCGGGGTTTTACACCGCAGGCGATGATGAAACTTGCGCGCTATGCCTGGCCCGGCAATGTCCGGGAGTTGATGAACGCTGTGGAAAGGGCCGTGGTTTTGTCACGCGCCGATTATCTGGATGTTGAGGATATGACGCTTTTAACGGGGGATGATCCGTTTGCGGGGGATGCCAGACATCTGACCGCCACGCCTTTGAACCTGCCTCTGGATGAAGTGGAAAAAAGAAGCATCCTGGCGTCGCTTTCGGCCTGTGGCGGTAACAAGAGTGAGGCCGCTCGCCGTCTGGGCATTACACGCAAGACGCTTCGCAAGAAACTGGAAAAGTACGAAACCGGATGATAAAAAAACCCCGGAGAAATCATGCTCCGGGGTTTTGCGCTCAGGGTTCAGTCGGAATTATTCAACATCATCAATTTTTGCTTCAAACCGGACCATGTTGGCCTGGCTTTTGGTAATCTTCTTAATGTCTTCCCATTCCTGATCAGTTTTCATCCACCAGAAATACTGAACAGGCGGCGTCAATTTGCCGTCTTCAATCGTTTGAATCGAGCCGTTGATCAAAAGGCGTCCGTTGGGGTTGATGCCGAAAATTTCCGTGGGAAGCTGATCGCCGACGATCGGCAGCGCTTTGGCAAAAGACGCGCGGATGGCGCGCACGTCCGTGGTGGTGCCGGCAGCTTCAATCGCTTTGGCCAGGGCCTTGGTGGCGCCATAGTTACGGAAGCACTCCGAGGTCACCATTCTGTTTTTATAGGCGGCTTTGAAACGTTTTTCAAAGTCCGCGGAGGCCGGCACCGGTACGCTCATCGGGGTGGCCACGCCGATGGTATTGTTCATCAGTTTGTAGCCTTTGAGCAGGTTGGCCATATAATCGAGTTTCGCCTGATCGATGCAGATGAATCCGCCGGTAAATCCCATGCCGCGCGCCTGTTCAATCACCAGCGCGGTGGTGGCGGAAGGACCGCCGATGAGCATTGCATCCGGTTTGGTGGCCAGCGCAGCCGCCAGAGGCGCGGAGAAGTCAGTTTCCGTGTAGTAGTTGGCCGGTCTGTCGATGGTAATCGTGCCGCCGGCTTTCTGCCAGTAATCCCCGAATGCTTTGCGCCATTCTTCGCCATAGGCGCCCAGCGTGACCACCATGGCCAGATTTTTCCAGCCTTTCTTCATGGCCAGTTCGGTGAACTGCTGAATATATACGGTAAAGGCGGGCGCCGTTGTGGCGACGAGCAACTTGTTGCCCATCTGGACGACCTTGGGTGTGCTGGTATAGGCCATCAAAATGAATTCGTTGCCTTTTTCTTCGTTGATTTTGCTCATGGCGGCAATGGTGGAAAACACGCCGTTATAGACGGCCACGGCTTTCATGCCCTGGAGGCGCCTGGCATTGTTCACGGCTGCCGTCGGATCGGTGCGGTCGTCCAGTCTTTCGAGCTTGAAACGGTATTTTTTCCCTTTGACGGTGATGCCGCCTTCGGCGTTTATTTCATTGACGGCCATCTCGATGCCGTAGAAAATATCCTGGCCGTATTCAGCGGCAGGACCGCTTAACGGACCTGAAAACCCGATGACAACATCCTGGGCGCTGCTGACCGTTGCCCATGACATCACAAAAAAACTTGCCACTAAAACGAGAATGCCCTTCCAGTGCTTCATTTCTTGCCTCCTCCTCTTTTTGATTAGTTGTGATCTTCAGCAATAACCTATTATGTATAACGGTATTCCATTAACATTCTGGTCGATCTGAACTATGAATCAAATCCGGATTCTTGTGGCATGCTCAAACTTAACACGTGGTGACGTTTTCGTACGGCCGGCATCGGGTGTTCTATTTATACGCGCTTGGCTTTGGAGTATAAAAAAAACAGAGGGGACTGTCAATGAAATAATCTAGTTATTTTAAAGCCGATTGCATCTTGTCGTGCAGACGCTTTGCGCGAAGACAAAAGGCTTCAAGTTTGGCCTGGATAATCTGCGGATAGGGTGACCCGTCACTTTCTATGGCCAGAAAGGGAAGCGCCTCTTCATCCTTCAGGATGCTTAGCAAGCCGGGGTGACTCTGGCCGTCGGTCAGTTTCGTCTGGCTGTGCAGGGTGCGGTTTAAAACGGATTCGGCCAGGCGTCCGGGCATGCAGCCGAATGGACTGATGGAGATGACGCCGCAGGCGGAGGAGGCGATTTCGTGAATGGCGCTGCCGATGGTAAGAATGGCTTCACCGGTCAGATGCGGTGAAATGAAAGGATCGGCGTGCCGGATGATTTCGTCTATGGTGACGGGTTTGGACAAAACCAGTCCGGATCGATGCATCACATCGTGGATTTTGCGCGTGTGGCGCGCCACATATTTTTCGACCAGCAGAAATTTCAGGCGATCCAAAGCGGACAGGTTGTGCCGGAGGATGTTGTGCTTTACCAGATACTGGGTATAGAGAATCCATTCACCGACCGGCGAACAAATGACGGCAAAACCTTTTTCGGCCAGTTTTTCAGTCAGACGCTGCCGGGAGAGTTCGTCGCGGCGGACGAATATTTCACCCACCAGCGCAATGACCGGCACATCGCGACGCGGATGTTGTAAGCCGGGAATTGCTTTCAGGCGTTCCAGACTATCTTTGATGCAAATGAGCAGGGTCTTGAAATTAGCGTCTTTGAGCGTATCAACCAGTTGAGTGGATTCTTCATCGAATGCGCGCATGGCCCGGCACGGGTCATCGGCCCGGACTAAAAGCAGCGAACGGATATCTTCCAGGACATCGGAAATGACGGCGCCCCACCAGGCGCGCAGTCGGAAGGCGCTGTCCAGCCCCGCGTAGGCATTTTCCGAGGTCGTAGACAGGATAGCCACATCGGGAATGCGCAGCCGTGTGATCAGGTCTTCCATGAAGATTGAATACTGGCCGAAACGGCAGGGACCGGCGCCGGTTGGCATGAAATAGGCGACGATTTCTCCCGGCTTTTTCAGGTGGCGGATATAGTTGATCAGAGTACCGGTGGTCAAAATCAGCGGCAGGCATTCCTTGCAGGAGGTATGCGCGCGGCCGATTTTTAAAACGGACTCGTCGGCTGCCGGATGGACGAAGGGATGAAAGCCCCGGCCGGCAAAGACGGACGCCAGCATTTTCGCGGCCAGTTCTCCCATGGCAGGAATCAACACGGTGACGCGCGGATCCGTCAGCGGAAGTATTTCACCTCCGGACGCTATCACCGTGGCTGTGTCCCGTTCAAAGGTTATTTGGGCAGGCATGAAGCTTTCATTCGCAGAGGTCGGAATATTGCGGCTGTGCAGTTGCCGGTAGGCGCTGATGACGTCCAGAAAAGCCTCAATGCGCGTTTCGAGCCCGGCGCAGGCGGTATGGCTGTCGAGCTCCAGCGTCAAAGACGGTTTGCTTGCCATGATATCCCGGAAATAGGTCAGAAGAAATGAATCCGGGCCGCAGGAGAAATTTGTGATATAGGCGCCGAAAAGTTGCGGATGTTTTTGAATCAGGCCGGCTGCCTGCAGGATCTGTTGGCCTGTGCCCCAGTACATATGCCTTTTGCCCGGTTCGTTGGCAATCGGCAGAAAGTCCAGCGGGATCACGAGATGACCGCGAGATGCGAACATTCTCGGAATGCCTTTGTTGGCTTGAGCCGCCAGACCGGCGTAAGGTCGTCCGACCAGAATCACGGCCATCTCGAGCGGATTTTCTTCAAGCTGCCTGAGGGCGTTTTCACCGGCCTGTCGCATCTGGGCAAAACAGGCCTGCTGTCTTAACAGTGCTGTTTTGAAGGCTTGGCGTGCTTCGCTCTTTTTGGCGCCCATTTTTTGTGCCGCGGCCAGCAGGGGTTTTTCCATCGCCTCGATTCCGCAGCTCAGGTCGATCAAAGGCGTCAGCAATAAGAGATCTTTATTTTCAAGGGATTCGAGGGTTGGACGAAATGTGGTTCGAAGGTAAAAGGTTTCTCCCTGAACAAAGGGGCAGACCTGTGAATCGTTGGCCGGGCCCGTATTGGGCAGGGCCTTGAAGTGCGGCAGGAAAATGTAATCGAGGCGATGTTCACCGGACAACAGGTTGTGAAAAAACCCGTGGGCCAATTCCGCCGGATAACAGAAGCTCGCCTCTTTTTCGTCGACACCGGCAGGCAGGCAGGCATCCGCAATGACAGGTTCATAACCCAGCGTAGCAAAAAAAGTCGAATAGAGCGGATAGTAGGTGTTGACCAGAAAACTGCGGTTGAAACCGACGCGGCCTTTGGGCACAATGCCTTCGGCCGGACGTCCGGCGTGGGTCTCAAAAACCAGTTTCTGTCTGAGCGAGACAAGATCCAGGGCTT
>JAWOJC010000188.1:0-2589 GCA_046484315.1 Smithellaceae bacterium
AGCGCTGGTCATTCTCATATCAGAGTCCCTGCACCTCATCAAAAAGAACCCTCTGTACGCGAAGATCACCGATTTCTTCGCCAGGCTGCTGGGGCTGATCTTTGTGGTCGGCGCCGCCACCGGCATTGTCATGGAATTTTCCTTCGGCACCAACTGGTCCGAATATTCCAGAACGGTCGGCGATATCTTCGGACCGATTCTGGCCGCCGAAGGCATCATGGCCTTTTTTTTGGAAGCCGTTTTCATCGGCGTGCTGATTTTCGGCCGCAAGCGCGTTTCTCCGAAGGTGTACTGGCTGTCCGCCCTGTTGGTGTTTGTCGGCGGTCATCTGTCGGCCTTCTGGATTATCGTCGCCAATTCCTGGATGCAGACCCCGGCCGGTTATGAAATCGACGCGGCGGGACGCATCATCCTGTCGAGTTTCAGCGAAGCCGTTTTCAATCCTTCCACGATGGTGCGGCTGATCCATACCGTTTTGGCTTCCTGGGTCACGTGCGCGATTATGGTATCCGGCATTGCCGGTTACTATGTCCGCAAAGGTCTGCACGGCGAGGTTGCCAGAACCATGCTGAAAATCGGCATCATCCTGTTTGCCGTCACGCCGCTTTTACAGTTGGGCGCAGCGCACGCGCACGCCATTCAGGTCATCGACACACAACCGGTCAAGGCAGCCGCGATGGAGGGGCATTTTGAAACAGAGCGCGGTGCGCCACTATATGTGATCGGCTATGTGGATGAAGAAGCCGAAAAAACAACGGGGATTTATCTTCCGAAATTTTTGAGCTTTCTTTACAACTTTGATTTCAATTCCGAAATCCGGGGCCTCAGAGATTTCCCGAAAGAAGAATGGCCGCCTGTGAACCTGGTATTTCAGTCGTATCACATCATGGTGGGGTTGGGCATGCTGTTTATCGCGCTGGGGCTTATCGGCGCGTGGTTGCTCTGGACGGGAAAGCTCTATACCGCGCGCCGGTATCTTTTCATGCTGCCGTTTTTGATCCCGCTGCCGCATATCGCGCATGAAAGCGGCTGGATCACCGCCGAGGTGGGGCGTCAGCCCTGGATTATCTACGGGCTGATGAAAACCGCGGATGCGGCGTCCGTGGTCGTATCCGCCGGACAAATATTGTTTAGCCTCATCATGTTCGGCCTGATCTACACGCTGCTTTTCGGCATGTTCGTGATGCTATTTGTAAAAATCGTCAAACAGGGTCCTGCGGCATAGCCTATCCGCAGGGTGTCCGGGGAGGGACGCTCGCGATGGAAAATATTCAGAACTTTCAGGTGCTGTGGTTCATCCTGATTTTTATTTTACTGATGGGATATTCGCTGCTGGACGGCTTTGATCTCGGGGTGGGCATTTTACTGCCGTTCATTGGAGGAAAGAAGGAAGAAAAAGACACGCTGATTGCGTCCATCGGTCCCGTGTGGGACGGCAACGAAGTCTGGCTGGTCACCGGCGGCGGCGCGCTCTTTGCTGCTTTTCCACACGCCTACGCCACGGCCTTTTCCGGTTTTTATCTGGCCATCATGCTGGTCTTGTTCGGGCTTATCTTTCGTGCTGTGTCGATGGAATTCCGCGCCCATGATCCGGCGCACGCCGGCCTGTGGGAGGCGGCGCTGGCCTTTGGAAGCTTTGTGGCCGCGTTTTTATTCGGTGTGGCGCTGGGCAACGTCATCTACGGTGTGCCGATCGACGGGGCTATGGAATACGCGGGTGGGTTTTTCACGTTGCTTCGGCCCCTGCCGCTTTTGTTCGGGGCCACCGGCCTGGCCGCTGTTGTGTTGCAGGGCGCAACCTGGGCGATTATTAAGACAAAAGACGATTTGCGAGACAGGGCTTACCGCGCGGCGTCCGTTTTACTGTGGATCAACATGCTCTTGGCGCTGGTTTATTTTTTTGCCCTGGTCTCCAAATTTCCGGAACTGTCCGGTCACATGTTGTTTTATGTTGCAGTGCTGATCAGCGCGATCGGCTGGACGGGGTTATTTTTCTCGCTGCGGGCGAGAAACGACGGGCGTCCGTTTTGGGCTGCGTCGCTTTCGTTTTCGGGGCTGTGGCTGGCCGCCGGTGCCGCGCAGTTTCCCCACCTGATCCGTGCGTCGAATGCGCCGGAAATGGGCCTGACCATTTACAACAGCTCCACCGGCCTTTACACCCTGCAGGTCATGACGGTGATTGCCCTGGTCGGGATGCCCGTTGTCATCGGTTACACCCTTTTTGTTTACCGATTATTTAAGGGTAAAGCCAGGGTGGATGACCATTATTGAACATATTTAAAAGGCGGATTGGACGGGGTCTGAAGGTGAAATATCGCTTATCCTGTCGCGTGAAGTCCTCTTAAGATTCATCGCTTTGCGCGGATATATGCTACGGATTTTTCTGTCGGTTTTCTTTACGGTTGTGACGTGCGAATGTGTGGCAAGGATGCCCGCAGGCTAAATGAGACGGCGCATCGCCCTTTACATCAGATAGGTTTGCAGGGTCTGATAATTCTGGAAATCCGCATCCACAAAAGCCGCTCCCACCTCAATGGTTTCCGCCGCGTCGATGACGCTTCTGGCTTCGCAGGCTATGCGAATCTGTTT
>JAWOJC010000238.1:0-3450 GCA_046484315.1 Smithellaceae bacterium
GTTCCAGGGCCTGTCCCCCTTGGCACAGGCCCACCGCAATATAGAGCGTATCGACCACGGCTAATTGCACCAGGCGCGTGATCATGACGTCTGTCCGGTAATTTTTTTCTTCCGAGATCGTGGTGATGCACACATCGGAGATTTCGCCGAGCAGCGATTCGGCCGAACCGGTCAGGCCAATGACCGTGACAATGGGTTTGGCGCGGTTCACCTGAATCAGAATGTCGCGATTCTCGCCGGAGTATGATACGCAAAATACCACATCGCCGGCTTGCGGTGTACTGAGTAAGATGGCGTTGACATGCGGGTCCTGCGAATAGGAACAGGGGAAACCCAATTCGGAAAACTTGAAAAATCCGTCAAAGGCCACAAGTCCGGCCGTGCCATAGCCTAAAAAAATGATGCGTTCGGCCGTCGCAAGGATATCCACCGCCTGTTGCAAAATATCCGGGTGCAGGAAGGCCACATTTTCATGCAAAATGCGCATGGTCCCTTGAAACATCTTGTCCTTCACTGTCCCGACATCATCGTGCGCCGTAATATCGTCATACGTATGATAAAAGGATTTTCCGGCAATTTCCGTAGCCAGATTCACTTTAAACTCGTTGTATCCGGTAAAACCCAGTTGTTTATAAAAGCGTACCAGCATCGATTCGCTTTTCATGTCGGTTTCGCGGGTGAGTTCGCTGATCGACATCTTCAGCACCCGCGCGGGCTGATCCAGAATATAGCGGGCAATGTGTTGCTGATTGGAGGTCAGATCATGAAATTTGCGTCTGATTGTGCCGATTACGGGGAGTTGCTCGTGATGAGTGCGCGCTAGTGTTTCCATAATGGGATATTTTCCTGATACTTTCAGGTCAATCTTCGAATTGGCAAGGCGTATTTGTCTGAGCGCTATGCTAAAGGCGCAAGAGTAGAATTGTCAAGAAATTATTTTTATTTGCGCACAATCAATTGATGTAATGAGAAAATTTTTCCAAACATCTTGAAACCACCGAGGGAAAACGTTGTGTAAGTGATTATCAGGAGAGTTTTTTCATTTCTCCCGCAGGGACGCAGGGGCGCAGAGTTCTTGATATCAGGTCATTCCCTGCGTCCCTGCGTCCCTGCGGGAAATTCTAAAAATTTTACTCATAATCACTTAGGCGCATTCAGTCCGGAATTGAGCGCGTTTCAGAGGGTTACAGACAGGGCCTGGCGAGGTTCTTCTGAAAGATCGGGAAAGCGGAGGGGGCTACCTTCCGGGGATTGTCGTGAATGTCAGGTGCATGGTGCAGAGAAATAAGGTTTCTTAAAGAAACCTGGTTTATAGATTCATATTACGGAGGCGATGCAATGGCAGAGATTATGATTCGGTAAATTTCAGGTACGAGAGCGAGTGTCGGGTTTGGGTTAAACGCTCCATCACCTCTGCCCCTTTCCGTAATCCTACGGCGATAAACAGCGTATCCATCACGGCCAATTGGACCAGGCGCGTAATCATGACATCGGTCCGATAATTTTTTTCTTCTGAGACCGTCGTAATACAGACATCGGAGATTTCGCCTAAGGGCGAATCTGGCGATCCGGTCATGCCAATGACCTTGACAATCGGTTTGGCGCGGTTGACCTGGATCAGAATGTCGCGATTTTCCCCGGAATACGACACGCAGAAGGCCACATCCCCCTCTCGTGGTTCTGTCAGCACAATCGCATTCACATGCGGATCAGGGGAATAGTGGCAGGTAAATCCCAGTTCGGAAAACTTGAAAAATCCATCAAAGGCCACTAAGCCCGCCGTCCCATAGCCCAAAAAAATGATCCGTTGCGCTCCTTCCAGCGTCTCCACGGCTTTATCTAAAATATCCCGATGAAGCGACACCATATTTTCATGCAGGATCCGCATAATCCCCTGGAACATCTTCTCTTTGATGGCGTCCACAGCATCGTTTGCGGTAATATCATCATAACTGTAATAGAATGATTTCCCGGCAATTTCCGTGGCCAGACTGACTTTAAAGTCATTGTAACCGTCAAACCCCAAATTTTTATAAAACCGGACGATCATCGATTCGCTTTTGGCATCGGTCGCCTGCGTCAGCTCACTGATGGACATTCTGAGCACCCGTGACGGCTGATCGAGGATATAACGGGCAATCTGCTGGTGATTCGACGTCATGTCATTGAATTTACTTCGAATTGTCGGAAGCACCGGCACTTGATCTTCAGGGACAAAATCCGTTGTATTCATACACGCACACCTTTCGAAATGGAAAAATTTTTCAAAATTCAATCTGCTGTCCAAGATTCTGCTTCAGTCACAGGTTCTGTCAAGAAATTTTTTTCTTCTCCAGAGGACTACGCTGCCATAAAGAAAATTATTTGCAGCGCAGTTCGCATGTTGCGGCGGGAGAACATGCCATCCAACAAAAAGATATTGACATTCGGAACGAATGGTCACAATAGTTGCCGGCCTTGTCCTTGAACGCAGGACTGTATTTTTTCGGTTTTCGCCCTTTACGGGCGGAATTATACCCGACGTGTTGCAAAAATTACGTGCGGTGGTCAGGCGTCATCCGATCACGGTCTGTTCGTATGGACAATCGACCTTACACAATTGAGTTCTACTTTGATGCCACGTTTGAAGCGATGCTTATGAATGTCTGGGATAAGCTGGCTGAAGCCGGTGTGCCCTCATATTATCAGGCGCGCGGCGTTCGCCCGCATCTGACAGTGGCGGTGTTGGAGCACGGAGATGAAGTGCAAATATGTCCAATTGTGAAGACCTTCGCGCAAGCGCTTCCTCCTTTGAGTATAACCTTTGTCGGCGTGGTTCTGCTGCCGGGCAGCCGGTGCAGCGTTGGTCTTGAGCTAATTGTCACCAAAGAACTGCTTGATCTTCAGGCCGCGTTATACGACCAGTTATACACCAGCGGAAATCCGCCGGTTGACCGCTACGCGCCCGATCTCTGGATGCCGCGCGGTTCTATCTCGAAAAACCTTTCCTATCCTGATGCGCTCCGTACGGTGGAAGTTTGCGGCCAACACATCCAGTTTGGTTCTGCCCGCCTTCGGGAACTCGGTTTTGCGGAGTTTAATCCCAGGCGGCAAATCATGGATTGGGCATTGTAAGAGGTCGCAGAGAACTGCAAACCGGTCGTTTACAGCATTTCAGCGTTCATGCTCCAGCCTTTCCAGGCATAAAAAATTTTCCGCCATCGCGAAAACTCCTCAAGGTTCGGCCTGCACTTATATGAAACAGGTTGAGCATAACAAAGGCCGCAGAGGAGGGCACTATGAGCGCGATTATTCGATTTTTTCGGGATGGGCAGGCAAGCGATGTGAACGAAATTGGCGGCAAAGGGATGAATCTGACCGCATTAACCCAGGCCGGATTTGCTGTGCCAGAATGGTTTTGCGTCAGCACGACGGCGTATCGTCAATTTCTGAACGAAACTGGGATCGATG
>JAWOJC010000252.1:0-4338 GCA_046484315.1 Smithellaceae bacterium
CCGTCGGACGGGTTGCCCGGCGTTTTTGCTCTTTGCGCCAGTCTTTGTCGGACGACATGATCGGGACAGACACACTCTATGACATAAAAGGCAACCCCGAGCCTTTTGGCCAGTTTTCGGGTTTCTTCGCGTTCGTCGCGCCGGCTGAAGGAGGCGTCGAGGATCACCGGCCGTCCGGCGCTAAGGACAGCTTCGGCCCGCTTGCGCGCTTCGGCGTAAGTCTGCTTTGTGATGTCGGCGCGGTAAATGCCGCCGCCGAAATGGTCGTGATGCTTTTCGGCAGGGGCGATGCCGAGCATTTGTTTGCGCAGTATATCGGTGCGAATGATATCCGCGCCCAGAAGCGGCGCGAGCGCGGAGGCCTGGTAGCTTTTGCCCGAGCCGATGAGTCCCGCAGTCACAATCAAAACCGGTTTTTCCAGGCGCGCCGCGTAGGCATAGGCCAGATTGAAGTAGCGGCAGGCGGTTTGGATGACGTCTGCGCGCTCTGATGCCGGCAGATCATTTTGCTCCAGACGCAGGCTGGTGACTTTGCCCCGGACATACGCATAGTAACAGCGGTAAAAATTCAGCAGCCGCAGAAGCTCCCCGTCCTGCGAGTACTGGACGTAATATTTTAAAAAAATATCCGCATCGCCGGCAAATCCGTTGAAATCCAGATCCATCATCAGAAAAGAAACTTCGGCGGCCGTATCGACAAAACGGAAGCGTTCGTTAAATTCAATGCAGTCGAAAATGAGAATCTCATCGGTCACACAGATATGGTCCAGGTGCAGGTCGCCGTGGCAGTCCCGTATGCGGTGATCGGCCACGCGTTTGGCAAACAGGGGCGCATTTTGCGACATGAAGACGCGTGCGTAGTCGGAAACCAGATCATACTGATGCTGCCGGAGGGTCTTGCCGACCAAAGGTTTTGTTTCATTAAAATTTTCTTCATGATTGCGCCGCAGCGTCGCCATTGATCCGACCTCGTCGATATGCGGTCCGGTTTGGGCCTCTTTGTGAAACGCGGCGATTTTGAAAGCGACTCTACTGAGAATGTCCGCGTCGGCCCGGTTGCCGTGCAGGAGGACCTTGAGCATTCTGTGGGCCGGAAGCTTTTTCATCCGCACCGCGTATTCGACAACGGCGCCGTCGTCTCCGGGATGAAACGCACCCAAGGTATCCTGCGAAATAGGCAGGACGTCCAGATAGATGTCTTTTGCCAGGCGCCTGTTGAGGCGAATCTCCTCTTCGCAGTAAAATTTTCGTTGTGCAAGTGTCGTGAAATCGAGAAAATCGAAACGCACGGGCTTCTTAATTTTATACACAAAATCACCCGCGATAAAAACATAGGACGCATGGGTTTGGATCAGTTCAACGGCTGCAGGGGCGTGAGGATAAAAGTCCGGACGGCTCAGAGTGTCGATTAAAAGATGATGGGTCATAACCTTCTCCGTAAAACGGGTTATCGCCGGACGCGTGTGACGGCCTGGGCGTTCATCTTGAAACAGTTTACGGTGAATAGCAAGGGGGTGAAATTTTATTCTTGCCTGTCTGTCGCATTCATGCTTATGAGTCGTGCGAACGGATCAAAAACGCTATGATAAAAAAATGGGTAAAAAAAATACGCAACCTCGCGACGACAAGGGCTGCCGGAGAAATCATTTACGGACTGGTCTGGTTTTATTCACTGACCCTCCGCCTGAAAATCGAAAATGAAGCCGCGTGGTTTGATGATCTGAAGCAGGGGGGCCGCTTTCTTCTGTGTGCGTGGCATCAGCAGTTTTTTATCGGGGTCAAGCTGTTCCGTCGCTATCGGAAATATCCGGCCTGCGTCATGGTTTCAAAGAGTCTGGATGGCGAAATCGCGTCGCGCATTGCCGAGGCGGCGGGGGTTTATGCCGCGAGGGGGTCGTCTTCCCGCGACGGCGGACTCGCGATGAAAGACATGATCAATTTCGTCATTCGGCATCGGTTCGGCGTTCATCTGCTCGACGGTCCGCGCGGACCGGCGGGTGTGGTCAAGCCGGGCGCCATTGCCATTGCGCAGGGGGCCGCCGCCGCCCTGATTCCCGCTCATGTTGTGGCTGACCGCGCCTGGCACATGAAAAGCTGGGATCGATTTATGATTCCGAAACCTTTTTCGCGTGTGACTGTCACCTTTCATCCGCCCTACCGGTTGGAGCCCTTCCGGCGTGAAGCTGAATTCGAACGGCAGAGAAAAAAACTGGAAGATATTCTAAGGCCGCATCTTTTGCCATGAAGATCAAAAAGAGGTTCCATCTGTGCCCGGCCTTGTCGCGTTGATTTCTCGAGGCCTGATACCGCTCATCAGGATGGAACTATTTTGAATCCTTGAAAAAGCTTTCCACTTTTTCGAAATTACCGTCCACGGCGATTTTGAAATCTTCACAGCCTTTTTTGTAGGCTTTCATCCAGTCCGTGATCGCTTTTTTTCCTTCTTCCGGAAACATCGGCGATTTTTCCCAGAATTGATTGACGAGCCTTTCCGTCTGTTCCTGCAGAGCCTGCATTGCGCGGAAATTGTTGTCGAAAGCGGTTTTGTTAAAAACGATCATCTGCTTGGCGATTTGCTTCGGGTCCATACCGTCCTCCTCGGGAAAATGTGAAATCGATGTTTATTTTTTGCCGGATTTGCCTGTCTGCGTGTTTGCCGCCTGGGCGAAATAGTCGGCAACCTTCTTGTAGCTTTCATCCGCTGCCGATTTGAAATCTACCCGGCCTTTTTTATAGCTTGCGACCCAGTCGTTGATGACGGTTTTTCCTTCTTGTGGAAACCAGGCTGCTTTGTCCAGAAAACTTAAGATCAGCTTTTCCGTCTGGTCCTGCAGCGCGGACATGGCGCTGAAGCTGTTGTCAAAAGCGGTTTTATTAAACTCGATCATTTGTTTTGCGATATGTTTCTGATCCATGAAAGCCCCCTTATTTAATGTTTTTTATGTTGATGGACGGATCCTGTTCGATGGCGCATTGTAAAATCATTTACGGAAATGGTCAAGACGATTCGTCCATAACTCCGTGTTGTCCCTGTCGTCCGCCTGCAGGTTGTACGCGATTCTTGAACGCCTTTTGCTTGAGGCAAGGATGAACGCGTTGACTGTTTCTCTGGAATTGTCCGGGAACAACGGATTTTTGTCCACAAAATGGAAAAAATTTCTCTGCCCCCTGTCGTGCCGCGAGCCTGTGGCGTTAAAAGCCTGATCCGGTAAATTATTACCGGCGCTGATGAACTGACGGGAGATGATCCTGTGATCCATAGCAAAACCTCCAAAATATTTGACCGTTTTCTAAGACGACCGGTATGGATTTTCCAGCGCGCATCCCTTCCTGTGTTGCCAGGTGTTTTGCATCCTGTTCGTCTAGATACAAGGCTTATACGGACAAATAAAATAATGGATATTATTAAGCAATTGCTATGCCATGTCGATGTGTTTTAAAAGCATAGTGATTACTAGGTGATGAGTTTAAGTATGATTCTATTAACTTAAATTTGTTCAAATTAATGACACCAGCCTGTCAATAATCAGGCAAACCCGACAGCAGGCGCCACCGGCGCGAACTGCAAAAGGCAAAAAGGGTAAATCGGCAACTTTCATAAATCATGAATAGTCTTGACAGTTTTGATCGTCTTAGCTATTCTTTGGCCGAAGCAAAAATCATAACGAAGGAGAATTGGCATGCACAACATTAAAACAGTAAAGCATGTGCTGATTGTATTCATGCTCCTGATTTCGATTACTTTTGCACAGGCAAAGGAAATGAAAGAACATAAAGTCGTAAAAGGGGATACTCTTTGGGATTTGTCGGCAAAGGAATTGAATGATCCGTTTTTATGGTCCGACATCTGGATGGTGAATCTCTGGATCAAAGATCCGGACCTGATCTATCCCAACCAGACGATCAAGCTCCCCCTGTACCTTGCACGTGTGCAACCGCGTGACGAGCAAGTCACGCCGGCACCGGCACCGGCACCGGCACCGGCAATGGCAAAGGCCATTGAAGAGCCTGTCCGGCAGGAGGATGAGCGCGCGGCGGTTGCGACAAAACTCACGACCGTCGTTGAAGAGCCTGTCGTCCCGAAGGAAACGCCCAGGGAGGAAGACACGCCCAAGCCTGTGGCTGTCGCTCAAAAACCCGCCACGGTCAAGGCGGTAAAAGAAATTGCTCAGAAAAAGCAGCCGCTTCCTATCGGTTTGAATCAATTCGTGGCCAGTGGTTACATGGCCGACACCATTCCCGCAGTCGGTTGGGTCGGCAAATCCACTTCCGGTCTGACGCTTTTTGGCAGCTACGATAACCTTCCGGTTGTCCTTGACCAGCCCGGCCGGGTCGGGG
>JAWOJC010000131.1:0-10427 GCA_046484315.1 Smithellaceae bacterium
GTTTATTTTCCATCATCTCACAGGATAGCTGCAATCTTCTCCTGGCGACATCTTTGCCTAAAACAACAAACACACGATCGAGCTCCGGCCCCGATATCCGACCGGTCAGGGCTGCCCGGACAGGCATAAATAAGGCTTTCCCCTTGGCGCCCAGCGTGGTCTTCACATGCTTGATAGCCCCGGCGTATATATCCTGCGGATCCCCCTGTGCCCGGGCCAGATACTGCTCAAACGCTTCCACCACCTGTCGCGCCTCGGGCGGATTCAGGACGGCTTCAGCCTCCGGGCTGAGCGTCAGGCGCTCATCCAAAAACAGCGCGACATGCCCGCCGATATCCGCAAGCGTGGTCAGATCGGTCTTGACCGTTTCAACAACCTGTGCAAGCCAGACCGGATCAATGGTTTCGGATGGGTAACCCGCCTCAAGCAAAAAAGGCCTCAGACGCGTCAAAAGCGCGGAGGCCTCACAGTCGCGGATATACAGCGCGTTGAGCCAGCGCAGTTTTTCCTCGTCAAAGATTGCGCCGCTTTTGGAGGCGCGATCCAGCGAAAAGGCGTCGACCATTTCCCGCGCGGTCAATACCTCTCTGCCCTCGGCAAAAGAACTCCCCAAAAGCCCCAGATAGTTGACGAGCGCCTCGGGCAGGAATCCCTGGCGGCGAAATTCGCCCACGGATACAGCGCCATGACGCTTGCTGAGTTTGGCGTGATCTTTCCCCAGAATCAGGCAATGATGCGCGTACACAGGGGGTTCAAACCCGAATGCCCGATAAAGCATAATCTGCAAAGCGGTATTGGACAGATGGTCCTCGCCGCGAATGACATGCGTAATCTGCATCAGGTGATCATCGATCACGACCGCAAAATTGTAGGCAGGCATGCCGTTGGAACGCACGATGATAAAATCGCCCATGGCATCGCCTTCGAACTTCATCGGACCACGAATTAAATCGTCGAACAAAACGGTTTCATTGGGGACTTTAAAACGATAGGAGGGTTTGCGTCCTTCAAGCGCGCGGGCCTGACGTTCTTCGCAGCTCAGATGGCGGCATTTGCCCATGTAACGCGGCATACGCTTGCTTAGAATCAGCGCCTGCCGCTCCTCTTCGAGTTCCTCCCCGGTGCAGAAGCACGGATAAACCAGGTCCGCCTCGACAAGCTTTTTCAGATGATCCGCGTAGATATCCAGCCGTTCACTTTGCCTGTAGGGCCCATGGGCGCCGCCCGTCGAGGGCCCTTCGTCCCAATCCAATCCCAGCCAGCGCAAATCATTCACCAGGCGTTCCTGATAGGAAAGGGCGCTGCGCGCTTCATCCGTGTCTTCAATGCGCAAAATCAAGTCGCCCTGAAAATGTCGGGCGAACAACCAGTTAAAAAGCGCCGTGCGCGCATTGCCCACATGCAGCTCGCCGGTCGGCGAGGGCGCGAAGCGAACTCTCGGTTTTGAAATCACTCTTTCTCCTTTGTTGTCACATTGGCGACGGCCCAAACGGCCACGCCTTCCATTTGACCGACAAACCCCATCCCCTCATTGGTTTTGGCTTTGATACTGATACAGGCTACCGGCACGGCAAGCACGCGGGCAATGTTGTCTGCCATCGCTGCGGCATGAGGCGCCAGTTTTGGTTTTTCCATCATCACCGTCGCGTCGATATGCGTTGCCGCCAGCCCCGCGTCCGAAAGAAGCTGCTTCACCCTTGCAAGCAAGACGAGACTTGAAATATTTTTATAGGCGGGATCTGTATCGGGAAAATGCCTGCCGATATCGCCCAGCCCCGCCGCGCCCAATAGCGCGTCGCACATCGCGTGGATCAGTGCATCCGCGTCGGAATGTCCCTGCAAGCCGAGTTCAAATGGAATTTCAACACCGCCCAGAATCAGCTTGCGCCCCGCGGCAAACCGGTGACTATCGTATCCGAGCCCGGTGCGAAGATGAACAGGCCGCGCCTGCTTTTGATTCATGAATGCCTCAGCCATCGCCAAATCTTCCTGTGTCGTAATTTTGATGTTCGCATCCGCCCCGTCCACCATCCGTACCGAAACGCCAATACGCTCCGCCAAAGACGCGTCGTCTGTGCCGACATACTGGTCCTGAAGCGCAACATCGTGGGCCTTCCGAATCAGATCCAACGCAAAGACCTGAGGGGTTTGGGCAAGCCACAAACGGTGCCGCTCAAGTGTGGCGGTCACGGTATGGTCGATGTCCGCTTCTTTCACGGTATCTTTCGCTCTGACGCCAGCACAGGCCGCGCCGGTTTCCATCGCGGCGGCAAGACATCTCTCAATCATGGCCATCGTCACAAAAGGACGCACGCCGTCATGGATGACCACGTAATCACAGGGCGCGGCAATCGCATGCAGGCCGCAACGGACCGAATCCTGGCGCTCACGCCCTCCCGCAACCACCGTTGTGACTTTGGACAATGCATACGCCCCGATGATCCGTTCCCGAACGGAGATAATGTCCTCTTCGGGCACAACCACAATGATTTCGTCAATGACGGCCGTGTTCTGGAAAACGCGCAACGTATGCGCCAGAATCGGCTGTGCATACAGCTCAATAAACTGCTTGGCTATTGTGGCACCCAGTCGTCTGCCGGCGCCGCCGGCTGGAATAACCGCTATGGTTCTCATAGACTCCTTAAAAAAACAGGCCCGGAAAATGATTTTCCCGGGCCTGTTCGCCAGAGTATTCTTTCCGGCCAAATCGATTTTTGAATATTTTAATGGTTGTTTTTCTTTTCCGCCGTTTCCTTCATCTCCGTAAAGATCATGCGGCCCGCCGTCGTTTGCAGGACGCTGGTAACGGTCACTTCCACATTCATGTTGATCATTTTCTGGGCATTGTCCACAATGATCATGGTCCCGTCATCGAGATAGCCGACGCCCTGGCCGATTTCCTTACCTTCGCGGATGATCTTGACGGTCATCTGTTCGCCCGGCAGCACAACCGGCTTCATGGCGTTGGCCAGTTCATTGACGTTCAGAACGCGCACACCCTGCAATTCAGCCACCTTGTTGAGGTTGTAATCGTTGGTCAGCAACTTGGCGTTCATTTTTTTGGCCAGAGCGACCAGTTTGCCGTCCACGCCTTTGATCTTGGGAAAATCCTGCTCGACAATGTCGATATTAATCGCGCTGCTCTTCTGCATGCGATTGAGGACATCCAGACCCCGGCGACCGCGCGACCGTTTCATGGAGTCCGACGAATCGGCGACAAACTGCAGCTCATTGAGCACAAAACGCGGCACGATTAATTCGCCATCCATGAAACCCGCATCACAAATATCAGCAATCCGCCCGTCAATAATAACGCTGGTATCGAGTATCCGGTGATCCGTGTTCATCTTTCCGTCGCCTGAGGAAAAACTGAATTCTTCCACCTTTTTAGAACCGAGAAGCAATCCCAGATAACCCAGAATTCCCGTCAGCAAAAGATAAATCCATGGCACAACCTGCTGATTTTCGGTGATCTTAATCAGCATATTGAGGCCGAACCCTAAAATCAGGGCAATCAGAAAGCCGATGGTCATCCCGACGACACCACCCGCAATAATTTTGAAAGACAGTTTACGGATATCTTTTTCAAGCCGAATTACCAGAAGCGCAACGATCAAACCTATAATAAAGCCGCCAATAGCCTGAAATACTGCATAAGAACTTGGCTGCGCCAGATAATAGACAATAAAGTAACCGCTGATTGAACATGCTATCACTAAAAGAGCTCTGACAATCAACTGCTTCACCTCCTTTCCATTATTTTACCTGTTAGATGAATTGATGAATTAATATTCTTAAAAAAACATGGAGGTAGACTTTCCGCTGCTTACAATCTGAAGAGCATATTTGCCTTTTCCAAATTGTCAAAGAACAAAAACACGCGTCCGGCAAATTACTGGACGGTGAAAATCATCTGCAGTTCCCGCTCAACCTTTGCTTCCTGCGCGTTGGTCGCCACGGATATTTCCTTCACCAGTAAATTTTTGGCTGTATCCATCATTTTTCTCTCCCCGAAAGAGAGATTTTTGTCGCTTTTCAGAATGAAGAGATCCCGCAAAACACTGGCAATCTCGAAAACGGACCCTGTTTTTATTTTTTCGAGATACTCCCTGTAGCGCTTATTCCAAGTCTGCTTGTCGATGGTCACGTCTTTATTCCTGAGTATTTCATATACCTTAGGAATTTCTTTTTCCAGAATAACCTCACGCAGCCCCACCGCCTTAGCCGATGTCGTGGGAATCATGATTTTCATGCCGTTGCCCATAATTTTCATGACATAAAAGGGCTGTTTTTTACCCATCACTTCTCTATTTTCTATAGCCTCTATGACACCGACCCCTTGAGCCGGATAGACCGCCAGATCACCTACTTTAAACATTTGACATCTCCCTGACTTTCCATAGTAACGAAGCAGACTACCACACATTGGACATTTAGTCAATGATTAATGCAATTTACTCACGATCTCATGGTTTTCCCACCCCGGCCGGTTGTATGCCTACGGCAGATAAAACAGCGGGTTAAGCGCTTTCCCTTTGCGGCGGACCTCGAAATGAATATACGCTTGCCCGGACAGTGCTATCACCTGCCCTTTTTTAACAGTTTGGTCCATCTTCACCCGCCTTGCCTTCAGATGGGTATAGACGGTGGCCAGACCGCCTGCGTGACGAAGAATAACGGTTTCGCCATAGTCTTTCAATGATGAAGAAAAGATAACCGTTCCGGTAGCGGCGGCTGTTACTTCCGCATCGACCGGACAGGCGATCTGAATCCAGTTATGATACGTTTTATCCGGCTGAATACCGAAATGTTTGGTTACCTTCCCTTTTACGGGCCAAATGAAGGGCTTATCGCCTTGCGAAGGGAGGCGACTGTCCGGCTCTGCGGGCTTTCTTATGACCGGAGGAGGCGTCACCTTCCCGGGCATCCCCGGCGCCGACTTAACGTTTGGTTCCGAAAGCCGCGGTTCCGCCGCGGCATGTTTGTTCACCGACCCGCCCAGCACAATCCGCGTTCGATCACCAACCGGAACGCTTTGTTGGGCGCCCGCCACCCGCCCCGCAACCATGACATCCTCTATCATCCGAACGGCATCGGGAATAAAGAGAACGGCCCCCTCCCTGATCAGGGTCGCATCCTCCAGGCCATTGACATCCACCAGATCCTGAAGCGGTATTGCATAGGCACGCGCAATACCGTAGGCCGTCTCGCCTTTTTTGACGACATGGTACACACCTGTTGCCCCGGTTTGCTTCACCTGAGGGCCGCTGCAAGACATGGATAGTAAACAGATGCACAAAAAAAACAGCAGACTGAGAAATACATTCCCTTTTTTTAAGAAAACACGGCCATGACAAACAGTAAGCGGCCGATTTACTCTTTCCATCCACTCTCCCCGATCAGACTCACAAAACGGCAACCGCCCAGGTCCTCCCTGACAATTTCCGTCGGGTCATCCGCCTGACGGGTCAGGCGGTAAAGGGTTTGAAGTTCACGACTGCCGACGGGCACAACCAGCCTGCCGCCGGGAGCCAGCTGATCCAGAAGATGTTGCGGAACCCGGGGTGCGCCGGCCGTGGTAATAATCGCGTCAAATGGCGCTTCCTCCTTCCATCCGTAAGAACCGTCGCCGACACGGATGGCCACATTGTAGCAATTGAGACGATCCAGGATTTTCCTGGCACGAGACGCCAGAGACGCCACCCGTTCGATGGAAAACACCCGATCCGCCAAAGCGGCCAGAATGGCAGTCTGATAGCCGGATCCGGTACCGATTTCCAGAATTCTCTCACGCCCCTTTAAGGCGAGAGACTGCGTCATCAACGCAACGATATAAGGCTGTGAAATGGTCTGCTTTTCTCCGATCGGCAAAGGATTATCGCTGTAAGCCTGCTCGATTAAGCCCTCGTCCACAAACAAATGGCGGGGAATTGTTTCCATCACTTTGAGCACACGCAGATCCGTGATGCCGCGCGCCCGGATCTGCGTCTCGACCATGCGCGTGCGTTGCTTTTTGTATCGATCCATTAAGCGGCCTGTATTCTTTTCCTTCGCGGCGGAATCTGGTAGAGCTCCGAAACCATATCGTGTTTTCTTAATCCCAGCGCTTCCCGGGTCACAATCAGGTAATAATACCGGAGCTCCGCCTTCCGGCGGGCATCATTGAATTGTTCAATTGTTTCATTGACGTGCTCAAACAACGATTGCGTGTCCTGAGCGCATGCATCATGCACCCCATTTTGCAGCCCGGCTATTTGAGATTCAATAATCCGATGAAGAGTCATGGCCCGGTCAAGCGCGTCTTCCACCGCCCGGCCTGCGCGGCTCAACACGGCCGCGCGCTCCCGCATTAATTCTTCACACAGACTTTCCTGTTTTTCTTGTCTTGCTGCTGAAACTGCCGTCATTGCCCTCTTTCCTTTTTCTGACAACATTTATTGGCGGTCACCCTATCATTTAACCGCCTAATTTTCAAGTTAAAACCCCCGAGCGCCATCCGGGCGGCCCATTTCTGCTTTACAGCCAACTTCAATTACGTTACGACTATATCGCAGTTGAATCGTCCGTTGCAGATCGGTCGTCAATCCTAATCCCCGGAGGCCAGCCTGATGGAGGCGAAAGTAAATCAAACGCTGATACAAATCGTACAGGGCGATATCACGCGGGAAAACACGGATGCCATCGTGAATGCCGCCAACAGCCGACTGGCGGGTGGCGGGGGTGTGGACGGCGCCATCCACCGCGCAGGCGGTCCGGAAATCATGGCCCAGTGCCGAAAAATCGGTGGCTGTCCCACCGGTCAGGCAGTTATCACCACCGGCGGCCTTCTTCCGGCACGCTGGGTCATTCACACGGTGGGTCCCGTTTACCGCGGGGGGAATCAGGGCGAGGCGGCGCTTCTTGCCTTTGCCTATCAAAACAGCCTGCTCACCGCTGTCGAAAAAGGATTGCAAAGTATCTCTTTTCCCGCTATAAGTTGCGGTGTTTACGGCTATCCGGTTCCTGAAGCCGCGCACTTGGCATTGAAGGTTTGTATTGCATTCGCTCGCGATAAAACATGTATTCAGCTCATCCGTCACGTCCTGATCAATCCGGGAATACATGATGTTTTTTCTGAAGAATTTGCCAAACTGATATAGACGGTGTGTTACTCAAATGGATGCAAGGCCGACCCACGCGGAACTCGAACAAAAAATAGCCGAACTGTCTGACAAAATCCACCAGCAGATCAACCTCGAAAACCAGTACCGAAACCTGGTCGATTCCACAAGTGACTCTCTGTATCTGGTGGACGCCGACTGCCGTTACGTTTTCATGAACAACAACCACGCGCAGCGGCTCGACATGCCCAGGGATAAAGCCATCGGGCTGTCCTACCGGGATTTTCATTCCGCCGAACAGAGTGATGCGTTCGCCGCCAAAGTGACAACGGTTTACGAAACCGGTATTTCGATCCACGACGAGCATCAGAGCCTGCGTGACGCAGGATACTTCCTCAGAACTTTTTCACCCGTGAAAGACCCGTTCGATTCGAAAAGAATCATTGCCGTTTCCATCGTCTCCAAAGACATCACGGAAAGACAGAAAGCGGCCCAGGCGCTTCAGAAGTCTGAAGAAAAATACCGTCAATTGGTTGAATACTCCAGCGAGGCTATTTTCATCATCACCCAGGGAAAGATCAGCTACGCCAACCCTCGGACCGGACAGATGACAGGCTATGGCATGGATGACCTGCAACTCATCTCATTTATCAATCTGGCCATCCCCGAAGACCGCGAGATGGTCTTCGAACGGCAGAAAGCCATCCTGCAAGGCGATCATTCCACGACAACGTATACCTTCCGCATTGTGAATAAAGAAGGGGTCACGAGCTGGGTCGAAATCGACAGCGTTTTTATTATGTGGGAGAAGCAGCCGGCCACACTCAATTTCATGCGGGACATCACCCGACAGAAAAAAACGGAAACCCGTCTTTTGCAGGCTCAAAAAATGGAATCCATCGGAACGCTTGCCGGCGGCATCGCGCATGATTTCAACAACCTGTTGATGGGCATCCAGGGACACGCGTCTCTGGCTCTTTTGAAGCTCGACAAGATGGATCCCAATTATGAACACATAAGGACCATCGAATCGCTCGTCATGAACGGCGCGGATCTGACCCGGCAACTGCTGGGCTTCGCCCGCGGCGGCAAGTATGAAGTCCGGCGCATTGATCTCAACGCGCTGATCGTCAAAACGTCTGATACCATCGGCCGCACAAAAAAAGATATCCGCATTCACCGGAATCTGGAAAACCGGCTGTGGGCCACAGACGTTGATCAGGGGCAAATTGAACAGGTTCTTTTGAACCTTGTGATTAACGCCTGGCAGGCCATGCCCGGAGGCGGCGACCTTTATCTGGAAACAAAAAACGTGACCCTCGACGAGAGCCGTTTCAAACCTTTGAGCAACCACAAAGGGCCTTTTGTTAAAATATCCGTGACGGATACCGGCATCGGCATGGATGAAAAAACGAAAGAACGAATTTTTGAGCCGTTCTTCACGACCAGGGAAATGGGACGCGGCACCGGCCTGGGTCTGGCCTCCGCCTACGGCATTATTAAAAATCACAACGGGTTTATCAATGTGTATTCCGAAGTCGGAAAGGGCACCACATTCAACATTTACTTTCCAGCGTCCATCAAAAAGAAAGCTCTGGAAAAAAATATGGCGGAAGACGACACCCTTTCACAAGCGGCGCCCGTCAATACCACCTTATTGATCATTGATGACGAGGCGATGATTTTAAAGGTGGCCACGGACATGCTCAAAACCCTGGGCTACAGAATTCTGACGGCTCAGGACGGTCCTTCGGCCATCGAACTTTACCGGCAAAAACAGGCCAGTATTGATCTGGTCATTGTGGACATGGTCATGCCGGTCATGAGCGGCGGAGAGATATTTGACGAACTCAAAAAAATCAATCCGGGCGTCAAGGTTCTGCTATCGAGCGGCTACAGCTTAAACGGGCAGGCTGGAAAGATTCTGGAACGCGGCTGCGACGGGTTTATTCAGAAACCTTTCACCCTCGCGGATATTGCACAACAGTTGCAGGAAATCCTCAAAGACCGTTTTGCGGACGCGGAAAAATCCGTCGCGCAACTGCCTTTACCGATTATCCTCGATTCCCCCGTGGCCTCCGAATCATGAGAAAAAGAACCCGCCCGAAACCCCTGCAGCCGATTGGCGACATCCTGTTTGCCGTTTTCAGAAAACAGGGTATGGCCTTCAGGCTGGAGGACAACGCCGTTTGCAAACTCTGGCCCCGGGCCGTCGGCGCTCAGATCGCAGCCCAGACACAGCCGGACACCCTGCGCGCCGGAACCCTTTTCGTCCGGGCCACCTCTTCCATCTGGGTCCAGCAGTTGCATTTCCTCAAGAACGATATCCGCAGTAAAATGAATGAGCTCGCCGGAAAAAAGGTTGTCACGGATATCATTTTTACTGTGGGGCATATCCCGGCCGCGCCATCCCGTTCAATGGCATCGCCCACGCCCAAAAGTTTTCTCAAAGAACGGGACAAAAAAATGATTGCGCAAAGCACGGCCGATCTGGCCGACCGGGAACTGGCGGACATCCTGAAAAGAGTTATGGAGAAAGAAATCAGTCGTCGCCGCAGGATGGAGACCGGGCAAGATCGCTAAACAGGCTTTTCATGTCTTCGGTATACACACCGGGTTCTTCATAAATTACAAGCGGCGCCTCCATGCATAACTCTTCTCGCGAGGAGCGCCTGCCTTCCGCCAGCACAAATTGCGCACGGGAATGCCGGTCGGAAAACACCAGCTTCATTCTTTTGGGTTCGATATCATGGCGGCGAAACTCAAACACCAGCTGCACCAGACGGGAGGCCGGATAGACGACAAACGCCCTGCCGGAGGGCTTCAGAAGATATTTCGACGCCTCTAAAAAGTCCGTGAGGGATCCCCGAACCTCATGACGCGCAACAGCCTTTTCTTCCATGGGATTGACGCGACCCGAAAGAATTTTTCGGTACGGCGGATTAAAAACCACCTGGTCGTACGACGCACGTTTAAAATGATTCTGCACATCACCCGCACTTCCTGTCACAATCGTCACGCGATCTGTCAGCCCGTTGAGTTCAATGTTTTTTTGCGCGAGCGCGGAGAGCGCCGGCTGGAACTCAAGGCCCACCCAGCGTGTCTCGGGATAACGTCTGGCCAGTACAAGCAAAATGATTCCGTTGCCGCAGCCCAGATCCATGTTCAGGCTGCCGGGCCGAACCGTGACAAAATGCGACAGCATCAGAGAATCCAGATTAAAACGGTATCCCCGCCTGCTCTGACACACCCTCAGTCCGCCATCCAGTATCTCATCGATTGTTTCATCCATCCGGTGAACCCTTTTAAATCCTTACGCGCTTCAAC
>JAWOJC010000201.1:0-2594 GCA_046484315.1 Smithellaceae bacterium
TTCCGGAAGAGCCCAATCTTTTCGACTTTTTCTCTGTTGAATACAACCTCAAACTTTTCGCTGCGCTTTCCCGCACCCCCTTTTCGCGGGTGGAAGAGATTCTGGGCGAATTCAATCTGCTGCCGTTTCGAAAAAGCAAGGTGCAGGCGCTGTCAAAAGGCTTGAAGCAACGGGTGAATATTGGTCGCGCACTGTTGGCGGATCCTCCGCTGTTCATTCTGGATGAGCCCACATCGGGCCTGGACTTCGAGATGACCAGGGAAATATACCGGCTATTAAACACGATGCATGACGCCGGAAAGACCATTCTTTTCACTTCGCATCGACCTGAAGAGATAAAAAGCCTTGCAACGCGTATCATGGTGCTGCACGAAGGCAGCCTGATTTTTGACGGATCTCCCCAGGAATATTTTCGATCCGAAATCCATGAAAAGCTGTACGCATGATGATAAGAAATATTCTTGTACTCGTATTCAACGATCTGGCCATCGCATTCAAGAACAAGACTTTCTTTCTGATCCTGTTTATTCCGCTGTTCGTCTTTGTTTCCCTGAGCCTGGTAGACGGGACCAGCGCAGAAGCAAGCAAAGTCAAAATCGGCCTGATCCAGCACGACACTTATGCGCCCGAGATCACCCAGAGTATCAACGCAGCCGAAAATCTTGTTGAAGTGACATGGGTTAAAAGTGAGAAGGATGGCATTCGTCTATTGAAGGAACGCCAGATAGACGGGATTTTAACCAGCAATGAACAAGCAACCGGTAGCCTTGCATTACTGGTTTTAAAAAAAGATTCTATCCATACCATCGCGATCATACAGAATTTCTCTGCATTGCAGAAAGCGGCGGAAGGGACGGGGCCGGATTGGATCACCGGCATAGAATCACTCCATCGGGGCGGCGTTCAAAGAGAGACTTTGCCTACCTGGATATTGATGTTGGTCTTGCTCATCGGTTTCATTATTCTCCCGGCGCAAGTTGCCGAGGAGAAAGAAAAAAAACTGCTCATTGCTCTTCTCCAGACTCCCATACACGAAGTCCAGTGGCTGATTGCCAAATTGATCCTGGGCATGGTTCTGATCATCACTGCCGTCTTGTTTCTTCATCTGTTGGGTCAATTCGGTCCGGTACATCTTTTCGGCTATATCACTTTTATCCTCGCGGGCAGTTTTTGTTTCAGCGCCTACGGGATTTTCCTGGGTTTTCTCTGCCGCAATCAAGCCAGCGCCAGGACGCTGGGTGTCATCTTTTATTTACCGCACTTGCTACCTTCTGCGATGTCCGATGTCTCGCAAAAATTGACTGCCGTTGCGCCTTTGTTGCCGTCATACCAATTGTATAGGCCTCTTCAAGCCATACTGCTGGAAGACGGCAGATTGGCGGACATGACTTTTGATTGGGTCTATTTATTTCTGCTGGGAGCGTTGATGTTTTATCTTTCCAGCATTTTGATGAAAAGGCGCTGGCTGATGTGATTATTGGCCGGCAATTCGAGTTGCGCAAATCCATAATCCGTAAAAACCGGGTGCAATGAACCTAAAAAAATCATTTCAGCCACGGAAACACACGGAAGACACTGAAACACAGTGCATTCCTGGAGCGACTATTCACCACCTTGCGGGTGATGGCGGTGCTGGCGTGAAGCTTATGATCTTGTCAGTGTTTTTCCGTGTGATTCCGTGGCAAATGCGGTTTATAGGATGAAAATTGATCCTCCTTGTGTCCTGACCATCAACGGCGGCTCGTCGAGCATCAAGTTTGCGTTGTACCAGATCGGCGAGCCGATGGAGCGAAAACTGGTCGGAAAAATTGACCGCATCGGTTTATCCGGCACAAATTTGACTTTCAGCGATGCGTCACACGGTCAGCAGGCCAGTCTTGACGTTGAAATTCATGCACATAACGCGGTAATGAATTTCCTGATTGAGTGGCTCGAACAGGAGATCTGATTGACACATGTCAGCGCTATTGGTCATCGTGTGGTCCATGGTATGAAACACACTGAACCTGAGCGGTTCACTACAGCATTGCTGGATGAGCTGCGTCGTTTCAGTTTCTATGACACGGATCATCTACCGTGTGGAATTGAGCTGATCGAGGCGTTCCGCAAAGGTTATCCGCGACTGCCGCAGGTGGCTTGTTTTGACACGGCACTCCACCGCAGCTTGCCGCGCGTGGCGCGGCTCCTGCCTATCCCGCGTCGCTTCGATGCGATGGGGATCAACGCTACGGATTTCATGGTCTGTCCTATGCTTACCTTATGCGACAGCTAGGGCCTGTTAACACTATCCGCGCCATGGCGTTGCAGCCCCAAAAGGCGCCAGGCAAGGCGCGAGGTGAGAAGTTTGGTGATTCCAAATGAACGACGAGCAACGCGGCATGGCGCCTTTTGGGGCGCAACCCCCTTTTGGATATCTATGGGGGACGTGGCCCGTTTGCCGCGATCCTGCGTTGCACCTCGCTTATGTACGTCGAGTACACCGCGCTCAGTACGCCTTGGCTCGCGGCAAACGGCCCTCCGTCGCCACGGCGCGGATAGTGTTAACAGGCCCTAGGGATCCTCTGATTAATTTGATCAAGCTAGCAGATGCAAGG
>JAWOJC010000202.1:0-2866 GCA_046484315.1 Smithellaceae bacterium
GCGATGCGCCGGGGTTCCAGCATGAGGATGCGACCCTTTTCAGGCCCGAGGACATCCAAAAGCGCCAGGGGAACCCGCGTGGTCTTGCCGGACCCGGGCGGGGCCTGAAGAATTACGGCGGAATGCGTCCGGATCGCCGAGGTCAGAACCGGCAGGATGTCGTCAATGGGGTAGGGGGGCTTCTTTTGCATGCCGGGAGTATAGGGAGAGTGGCTGGTCCTGTCAATGCCATCGTTTTCATCAGTATCCATTTGATTTAAGGGGAATCCTGATTGCGCTAAAACGATTATCTTGACAGGGGCATTCGATCACCATATAGCTTCGGATCAAAATCAGTCCGAACCTGTCTTGCCGGACAAGATTTTTAAAACGAAAGCGATGAGCATAAAAATGAACGAATACACCAAACCGACTATTGAACGCCTCAGTGACGAACTTCACCGTCTGATGTTTGATGACGGCCGGGTGCTGTATCTGATCGGCACGGCCCATGTGTCCAAAGAGTCTGTCTTGCTGGTTGAAAAAACGATCCGGGATATCGTTCCCGACACGATTTGCGTTGAACTTGACGACAAACGACTGGCATCAATGATGAAGAAAAACGTTTTCGACGATCTGGACATCATCAAGATTATCCGTGCCAAACAGCTTTTTTATTTTATCGGACAGTTTATTTTGTCGTCCTACCAGAAGAAAATCGCTCAGAAGACCGGGAGTATGCCTGGCGCGGAATTCAAGCGCGCGGTTGAACTTGCTGACGAAACAGGAGCAACGCTTGTGCTTTCCGACCGCGATATCGGGATTACACTCAAAAGAGCGTGGCGGCTGACCCGTTTTTTCGACAAAATGAAATTTTTTGCCTCTCTTTTCATGAAGGATGAAAAGGACATTGAAAGTGCTGACATTGAAAACATGAAAAACCCGGACGCCATCGACAACCTGATTAAAGGGTTTGGTGACGAACTGCCCGTGACCAAGGAAGTGCTTATTGATGAACGCGATGTGTACCTCGCGGCCAGTATTCAGAGACGCTTAGGAAACGTGACTCTCGCCGTGGTCGGTGCGGGGCATGTTCCGGGAATGCTCAGGCATTTTGAAAAATTCATTCCGGAACAAAAAATCGCGGAGATCAATTTTGTTCCGCCGCCTTCCAGATTTTCCAAAGTGGCGCCGTGGGTGATTCCCCTGGTGATCATGGCGGTGTTTGCCTATGGCTTCATGTTCGGCAGACGGGATCTCGCCGGTGAGGCCCTGATGTATTGGGTCATTGTCAACGGATCGCTTGCGGCCCTGGGGTGCCTGCTGGCGCGCGCGCATCCGCTGACCATTGTGGCGGGATTCATTGCAGCGCCGATCACCAGTCTTAACCCCACCATTGGTGCGGGCTTTGTCACCGCGCTGGTTCAAACCTTCGCTTCCAAACCCAGAGTGAAAGATTTCGAGCAGCTCCAGGGTGGTGCGATGAAGATTCGTCAATGGTGGCAAAACCGGCTCACGATTATCTTTCTGGTGTTTATTTTTTCATCAATCGGATCGTCTATGGGGACGTTTATCGCGCTGCCGTTTCTGTCGAGAATATTCACAGGATAAAAAGAACCCGTATCTCTTGAGATATTACGGGTGAATCCCATGCAACTCAGCTGTCGTTTTCTTCATTCATTTTGCATGTCGGTCGATTTCGCCAAGAAGCGTCTTGGTCTGATCCGGCAGCAGCGCAAAGCCCATGTCTTTGCGGTAGATGACATTCATCTTCTGATCGATCATCAGATAAACGCGCTTTGAAAGCGGCAGGATCCAGTGGTCCGCGTCGTAGCGTTTGGCGATTTTGCCTTTTTCATCGACCAGCAGCGTCATGTTGCTTAAGCCATGTTTGGAGATGAATTTGCGGTGCGATTTCGCCGAATCGCGCGACAGGCCAAGGATTTTGATCTTTCTTGCTTCGTATTGGGCGATGTTTTGTTGAAACTCAACAAACTCGCGAATTCAGTCCTTGGTGTCGTCTTTGGGGTAAAAGGCAAGGACAACAGCGTTGTATTCTTTCAGCGTCTCGCTGAGTGTCCAGAGCTTGCCATCCTGATCGGGCAGCGTGAAATCGATAGCGGTCTGGTCGGTCTGAGCAGGCGCGGTTTTAACCTCCGCCCCCGCGCAAGCGCAGAAGGCCAGCAGAAGCATCGCGACAAAGAGAAGACTGATTTGTTTCATAAAATACTCCTTTCTCTGTTTTGGTTGTTAAAAACTAAAAATAGTACCCGACGCGCATTTCAATCCGGTAGTCGTTTTGCTTTTCGCCAAACTCGGAATCGCCCGCGCCGGTAAGAACGCCTGCCCGAAGCCGGAGTTCCAGATTAGTGATGCCGGTGTAAAGAAGCTCCGGCATCACGTTGGCGCTCAGGTCGTCCGTGTTGATCATGCAGGTCAGAGAAGGCGTGAAATATAGAATATCAAACGGTTCCTTCTGGCTCAGGCGGACATACAGATAGTTGCGCATAGGGTTTGAACGGGCGAAGCCGGATTCGGCAAGCTGGCCCGCGCGATCCAGTCCTGTCGGATCTCCCGTTATCTGAAACGCATCAAAACCGCGCGAAATCAAACTGTAGAAGTTTTTCATTTCATCGCGATGAAACCCGGCACTGTTGGAGTAAAATTCGACGATGGCGGTTAGATCAAAAGAGGTAAGATACCGCAGGCCGATCAGATAACTATGCGCATCCTGTTCGAGAATGCGCATTGCGCCTGTGGCGTCCAGAGAGGTTTTGCGGGTATTTCTCAGCCACGCGTACTCGCCGTGAATTTCAAAATTGGTTGTCAGATTGCGCGAAAAGTCAAAGCCGTAGCGGTCGGAACGGCTGCCGCCGGTCATAAACAT
>JAWOJC010000254.1:0-5009 GCA_046484315.1 Smithellaceae bacterium
ATCATCAACGTCACGGCGGTGGATATTATTTTTCAGGGAAAAGCCTGTGTCCTCAGTTTTGTGCAGGACATCACGCAGAAAAAACGCATTGAGCAGACCCTGCGCGAAAGCGAAGCGCTCTACCGGACCGCCATGGAAAAAACCAACGACGGCATTTCCATTATTCAGGACGGCAAGTATGTCTACGCCAACCAGAAACTTTTAAAAACGATCGGCCGCGAGGAAACAGGCATTCTCGGACTGCCCCTGGGTTGCTACACGCACCCGGACGACCGCAGGAGAGTGTGGCAAAATTATGAAGAAAGACTCGAAGGCAAAAAAGCGCCGCTAAGCTACAATGTGCGCATAATCAAACCGGATGGCACCGTGCTCACGCTGCGCATCACCGCCGCCAACATCACTTATCTTGGAAAACCGGCCACGATTGCCTTTGCCCTGGATGTCACGGAACAAAAGAAGGCGGAAGATGCGCTCAGGGAAAGTGAAGAACTCTACCGCACTGCCATGGAAACGACCAATGACGGCATTTCCATTATTCAGGACGGCAAGTATGTGTTCGTGAACCAGAATCTGCTCAATATCATCGGACGCGAAGACGCGGACCTGATCGGGAAGCCCCTGGGCATCTTCACACACCCCGACGATCGCAACGTGCACCGGGATTATTACAAAAACAGACAGGCGGGCAAAGACGCCCCCGCGAGCTATGACCTGAGGGTGCTCAAACCCGACGGCTCCATCGTCACCATCAACATCACGGCCGTCATCGCCAATTACAAAGGTAAACCGTCCACCATTTCTTTCATTCAGGATGTCACACGGCGCAGACGCGACGAAGAGGCACTGCGCGCCAGCGAGGAACGTTACCGGACAATCATTGAAAGCATTGACGACGATTATTTCGAAACGGACCTGAAAGGCACTATCACGTTTATCAACAGGCCTTTCGGCGGAACGGGCCACCGCCGGCAGGAATTGATCGGCATGAACCACCGCCGGTACACCGCTCCGGAAATGGCTGAAAAAATAAAAGTAGCGTTTCATCATGTCTATCAAACCGGAAAGCCCGCGCGAATCACGGACTTCGAAATTATTCGTCGCGACGGCAGCATCGGGCATCTGGAAATGTCCGTCTCACTCATGCGCGACGCGGAAGGAAATCCGACCGGTTTTCGGGGCATTTCTCGCGATGTCACCGAGCGGTTCCACATGGACTCGGAACACAAAAAGCTGACCGAACAGCTCTATCAGGCCCAGAAAATGGAAGCCATCGGCACGCTGGCCGGCGGCATCGCGCATGATTTCAACAACCTGTTGATGGGCATCCAGGGCTACACCTCGTTGATGCTTCTGGAAGTGGACGAAAATCATCCCTACTTCGCGCAGCTCACAGCCGTGCAGACGCTGGTGCAAAGCGGGGCAACCCTGACCAAGCAATTGCTGGGGTTCGCGCGGGCGGGCCGCTACGAGGTCGTTTCTCTGAATTTGAATGATTTCATCAGCAAATCCGTTAGCCTCTTTGGCCGCACCCGCAAGGAAATCCGCATTTTTGAAAAATATTCAGAGGGGCTCTGGGCGGTGGAGGCGGATCGGGGGCAGATGGAACAGGTGCTGCTCAATATGTTTGTCAATGCCTGGCAGGCTATGCCGGGCGGCGGCTCGCTGTATCTGGAAACGGAAAATGTGGTTTTTGACGAGGCGCTCGCAAAAACCTATGACCTGCAATCCGGACGCTATGTCAAGGTATCGATCACCGACACTGGCCTCGGTATGGATGAGAGCACCCGGAAGCGCATCTTCGACCCCTTTTTCACAACCAAGGAAATGGGCCGGGGCACCGGCCTGGGGCTGGCCTCCGCCTACGGGATTGTCAAGGGACATAGCGGCGCGATCAACGTCTACAGCGAACCGGGACAGGGAACAACCTTTAATATTTACCTGCCCGCCACATCCAAAGCAATCGCCACGGAGGAACCATTGGAGCGCGAACCCTCAGGCGGGCGGGAAACCATTCTGCTGGTGGATGATGAAGCGGTCATTACCGAAGTGACAGGCAGGCTGCTTGCGGAGCTGGGCTATACGATCCTCACCGCCTCAAGCGGAGACGAAGCGGTGGCGCTTTACGCCCGGCAACATAAAAGTATCGATCTGGTGATGGTGGACATGATCATGCCGGGCATGAGCGGCTCCGATACGTTTGACGCGCTCAAAGCCGTCAACCCGGACGTCCGGGTCATCCTGTCGAGCGGCTACAGCCTCAACAGCAAGGCCCAGGCGATCATGGACAGAGGCGTTCGTACGTTTCTGCAGAAACCGTATCGCCTGCAAGATCTCGCGCAAAAAATCCGCGAAGCGCTCACAGACTGAGCGCAAAAGACATCAGACGCAAAGCGCAAGGCAAAAGCAAAGAGGATAAAGCGCGCCTGACGCCTCACCTGATTCTAAAACATTTTTTTCCCAAACGCATTTTGGTGCACCATCTCGGCAATCGGCCGGCGCGCGGGACCTTCTTTGGGCTCGACTGCCGGGTGACCAATGGGAATCACGGCGGCCACTTCGCAATCCTCGGGAAGCCCGATCAGTTTTTTGCAGGCATCGTGATCCATCAGGCCGACCACCACCGTGCCCAAACCCATTTCGAAAGCCGTTAAGCACAGCGTCTGCGTGGCCAGCCCCAGATCAAACATATACCAGTTGTCGTGTTTGGTGGATTGCTTGCCGTCGTAACAGCCGGAAAGACCGGTTTTCGCGCAGACGACAATCAGGGCGGAAGCGGCAAGTGAGCCTTTCGTCGCGGGATTTTTTTCCGAATATGTCGCAGTCACTTTTTGGATGAGCTCCCGGTCGCGCACCACCACAAATTCCCATGCCTGTGTGTTGGCCCAGGAAGGCGTAAAGCGCACGGCTTCAAAAATCCGACCCAGCTCCTCATCGGTCACCGCCTGTTCGGTAAACCGCCGGATGCTTCTTCTTTTGCGTATGGCTTCGTGTAATTCCATCGTCCGACCTCCTTTAGGTGTCCTGAAAATTATTTTGGTTATTGATCCGGCTGCCCCGTCAGGACATCGTCGTTTGCGGAAGGGGCAAAACCGCTTTTTGTCTCAAAGACTTTTCTGGCCCGGTCGGCCAACACGCCGGTGGAATAATCGCCTGCCGAATAAGCCGGTTCCAAAAACGCGGCCAGCGTAAGCACAATGGTGTTTTTCTCAAACGTATTGAAAACAAAAGTTCCGGGACGAAACAGTTTGTCCGTGCCGCCAATCCATACCAGTTTCAATCCCGCGTTGCAATAGCGCGCGATACTGAACACGCCTTTATTGAAAGGCGCAACCCTGCCGTCGCGGCTGCGCGTGCCTTCGGGAAAAACGAACAGATTGCCGCCTGCGGCAAGGTGCGCTTTGATATCTTCCAGGTTCCGCAGCATTGCTAAACCGAACATTTCGGAAGCCGACGAGGGCACATAGCCCGCTTTCTTCAAAAACCACCCGAAAATCGGCACACGGAAAAAGGAGCTCTTCACAATGGTGGTCTGCCGCGGATACAGCGAAACCAGAAGAATCGGGTCCAGATAGGAGATATGATTGCAAACGATAATCGAAGAGCGAAGCGCGCGCACCTCAGGGGCGATCTCGTAGCGTGTGCCGGGGATGAGCAAACGGCCCAGCCCGAAAAACGCGCGCAGATGAAAATGGTTGAGTCTTTGAAGCGAAGCGGACGCGTTTTTCATCCATAGATAAAAGGGCAGGAAAAACACCGGCAGTAAAATCAAATAGCCGAACAGAAAATAAAACCACAAGATGACGGTGATGATAAAACTCACCGCGCGGCGGGCCAATCGGATCAGGGGGCGGATCATCTCAGGTGAACTTTCGGATAATCAGGCTGGTGTTGACGCCGCCGAAAGCGAAATTCTGGATGGCCGCGGTTCTTACAGGCCGCGAAACGAGCTTTTGAACATGATTGATCATCGCACACCGTTCATCAACGGTTTCCAGATTGAGCGTCGGGGCGATAAAACCCTCCTGCATCATATAGAGTGTCAACACGGTTTCAATCGCGCCGCAGGCCGCCATGGTGTGCCCCATGTAGCTTTTGAGCGCCACCACAGCCGGATCGGGGCCGAACACGGCCGCGTTGGCCTGCGCCTCAATGATGTCGCCCATTTTGGTGGCCGTGGCGTGCGCGCTGACCAGATCCAGTTCCGAGGCGCTGATCTTCGCGCCGGCCAGTCCCAACCGCAGGGTTTTGGTAATGCCGTCGAGATTGGGCAGGATCAGATCGCCGCCGTTGGAATTGCAGGCAAACCCGAGCACTTCACCCAGAATCGTCGCGCCGCGCTTTCTGGCAAATTCATATTCTTCCAGCATCACCGCGCCTGCGCCTTCGGCGACCACCAGACCGTCACGGTCCCGGTCAAACGGCCGCGGTGTAAGTTCGGGCGTATCGTTATAGGCGGTGGAACAGGCCAGCAGATTGTCGAACACCGCGACGGTGATCGTATCATATTCATCCGCGCCGCCGCAGAGCATGGCATCTTGCAAACCGTATTTGACGGCCTCATAGCCGAAACCGATGGACTGGCTCGACGTGGTGCAGGCGGTACCGGAAGAAATAATACGGCCGGTAATGCCGAACATCTTGGAAATATTAACCGCCGTGGTATGCACCATGGACTTCAGGTAATCCACCGCGCCGATGCCCTGATAGGTGGCCTTGTCCTTCGCTTCGAAAAATATTTTGTAGATATCGCGCTGCACGGTGGGAGAGCCGTGGATCGAACCGAACGCGATGCCCAGCCTGCCGCCTGTGACAAAATCAGCCGGCAGTTCCGCCTGCGCCAGAACTTCTTTAGCGACCTGGCAGGCATAGTAGGCCACCGGCCCCATGGTTTTACGGTGCTGGCGGGCAAAATCATACACGATTGGATAATCGACGGTGCCGTAAACGCGGCCATGAATAAAGCGGCTGACCAGTCCCCCCTCCCGGAGCGTTTTAACCCCGGATTTGCC
>JAWOJC010000281.1:0-9222 GCA_046484315.1 Smithellaceae bacterium
TTATACCGATGCGAAATATGCGGCGATGCCTATATCGGTTTTAATCCCCCGCCCAACTGTCCGTTTTGCGGGGCGCATATCGAGTACATCAAGGAAGCCAAAGAGGCTCAAGTGAACTTCGATATCGATCTGACCGCGAAGGATCGCGCCAATGCCGAGCATGCCTTGCAGGTGGAAATCAGCAATGCCGCCTTCTATATGTGCGCGGCCAATGAAACCAATGATCCCGAGGGAAAGATTCTGTTCAAGGCGCTGGGCAAGATCGAGGCGGAGCATGCCTCCATCTGGAGAAAAGTGCTTAAGCTGGGCGCTGTCGCTCCGGGGACGGATGCCTGCCATACGCAGAATGTCGAAAACCTCAAGGAATCTCACGCGCGAGAAACCCGGGCGATTGACTTCTACCGAAAGGCGGCCGCCGAAGCGGACCATCCAAGGATTCAACAGATCTTTGCAGCCCTTGTGGATATCGAAACCGACCACCTGCACCTCTCCGAAGCAAGACTTCAGTAAATCAAATCCGTGAGCCCGGGGGAGTGCTTCCCCCGGGTTCCACAACCAAACATTTTTCATACGGATGTTACAGAAACGTCCCTCGTGGCAATAAGGCACGGATGATTTCATTCCCTGCATCCCGTGAGGCAGCAGGGGAAGGCCGGGCGTTGCCGGATCATCCCAGTGTCAGACAGTTCCGGCCGTTATCCTTGCTTTGGTAAAGGAGCCGATCCGCGCGTTTGATCAGGGTCTCGACCGTTTCGTCGGGTCGCACAAGGGTGGCGCCCATCGAGACCGTCACTTGCAGTTTTTTCGAATCCACTAACAGGTAGGAATTTTCCACCAGCATCCGCATCCGGTTCCCGATGACTTCGAGATTTTCCTTACTGACATTGCGCAGGATGGCAATAAACTCTTCTCCGCCCCATCGCCCGATCAAATCAAAGGGTCGTGCGCTGTTGACGAGTGTTTCGGCAACTGATTTCAGCGTCCGGTCGCCAACGTCATGACCAAACGTATCATTGACTTTCTTAAAGAAATCAATGTCCATCAACAACAGCCCAAAGGACATACCATAGCGTTTTTGCTCTTCGAAGACGGCTGAAAACTCTTTTTCGATGTAATGCCGGTTGGCCAGCCGGGTCAACTGATCCAAAAGCGCCATCTCCTCGAGTTCTTTGATCTTTTGCTCAATGCTTTTATAGTTGCTGATATCGGTGAAGATCTCGACGGCGCCGAGCAGCCTTTCTTGTTCATCATACAAGGGAGACACGCGAACGGAAACGGGAACACGGTGCCCGCTTTTGTGATGAAGAAAGACATCCGCCTGGCGATCTTTCTTGTCTTCCATGGTGGCGTGCAAGGGGCACATCGACAGACATAATTTGTTTCCCGATGCATCGACGTGTGTGAGAATATTATCGGCGCATGACCTTCCGATGACTTCGGCGGCCGAAAAACCGGTAATCCTTTCCGCGCCCTTGTTCCAGTATCCAATGACACGATCGGCGTCGACGAAATAAATGCCATCGTAGAGATTATCGAGAATCATCTGGTAGGCTTGTTTTGGTTTGTCCATGACCCCCTCCCGAATTTCGGGTATTGATTGCAGTCGGCAACCCTCGTGATCGTTTAGTCCGGACAGATCAGAAAATCGATTATTTCGGATAGATCTTTCCAGGAGCATAATTCAGGCCCCTGACGGTTCCGAATCTTGTTCTTATCTATATCGGTCTGCGATGGCCAAACTTGATGCCTTTGCGAAAAATCGGATGCGGCGGTGGATCGCGCTTGGCACCACATGATGCTGATGCGCGCTTCACCATTAGGAAGGACCCCCCTCTTGATCCGCTTTGGTTCCATTTAGAACATCCTCCAAAATCACATCCGCCCAGGCCGGATGCCGCCGTGTAAGGCAAGGTCTTCCTGGCCCAGATGGACGCCGTCTGCGTCCAGACGGCAAGCAAGCTCCGGATCATCGTTCACGATAAAGACGACGCCGCTCTGGCGGCATAACCGGCGCAAGGATGCGCCCAGCGCAAGCAACTCGTCGGTCGTCTTGTCCTTTTCACGCATCTGGAGAATATCGACCCCGCCGTCGATGGCCCGGCGGGCGATGTCGAGAGGATGGCGGCCCTTACCGTAAGATTCACTGAGCACCAGATACAGGCTGCCCGGAGGCAGATGACACTTCTGATCCATAAATCAAAACCCCTTATGCCGAGATTACTGTGCATAAGGGCTTTTGAGTCTGGCATTCCCTACGCCGGCATGATCCGGATCAGGTAATGAGGGTCTTTCGCTTGACGGCGAAACTCTCAGGACGAAAACACGTCCTCCCCTAATGCACAACAGGCTTTTCGCCTATCATAAGGAGAATGCTCTGTCAACGCCTGCCGCTTAAACATGAATGCGCCCATCAGGCCCGGGCGGTTCATCTCATTTCCGGCAGTATCCGGCTTCTTCCGCCGGGACGTAAAAGGCTGAGGCATGGCCAAATCAATTCAAGAAATTGAAATAGAATTCCGATATGTCTCATAGACAAATACCGTTTGCAGGCAAGGAGACTGGCGATGGGCAAATACAATGTCGATGAAATGCTGGCGCACGCGATGGAAATTGAGCAGGCCGGCGAAAAGTTTTATGCCGTCCTGGCCGAGCGACTGGAAAATCCCCAGTTGAAAAAAATATTTTCGCTCATGTCGCGGCAGGAAGTCGAGCATGACAAGGTCTATCAACAACTCCGCGATCAGCTCTCCGGGACGCCCGGTGGCACTCCAGATCAGGAGGATCAGTTTGACTTCAAACAGCATGAAATGCTTGAAGACCGTATTTTCAACCGTCTGGAGGTTGTCCGCAAAACACCCAAACTCAAAACGCTTGGCGATGCGTTGGCGTTTATGATCGACATCGAAATGGATGTCGTTGATTATTTTGAGAATATTCGCAAGCTGGTTAGCCCGAAGGGGCAGTCCGTCATGGAGCGCATCATCAACGAGGAGAAAACCCACGTCAAACAGCTGGTGGACCTGCGTACACAATACAAATCAGCGCTTTTGCGTTGACCGGGCAGAGACACCGGCATATCAACTTCAAAGGTCGCTCCCCCCGGGTTCCACACTTAAATTGCTACGAAATGTCCGCAGGTC
Source organism: Smithellaceae bacterium (assembly GCA_046484315.1). Taxonomy (GTDB): domain Bacteria; phylum Desulfobacterota; class Syntrophia; order Syntrophales; family Smithellaceae; genus UBA8904. The sequence continues at coordinate 3,141 of JAWOJC010000281.1, forward strand.
GAATCTCAGATCGAAGAACAATCTCTCACGCTGTTTTTTCGAATGGATCACACAAATTGAATCTTTGGACTTGAAGCTTGTGCACCCATTTTCTGCTCAGGCTTCCAGGCTGCATAATCGCAAGTTTTCAGTGAATTAATATCTTGAAGTCCTCAAATCTTGCCTGACGTTCTGACGAAATTCAAAACAAAACGCACCGGACAACTTTTTTCTGTTTCCCGCCAAAAAACATCTTTTTTTCAAGTGCACTGCCACAAAAAACAGATTTCTCAAATCGATGGTTTGACCACAAGGAGGTCTTCGGCGCTGAACGCTATATTCTGTGGCCGAGATTTACGCGGTCAAGATGTTATGCTGATAGTCCTTGACATAAAAAGATTTTTCGATAATTTGATCCCGGCGTCGCCATATCTCATTTAGCGGGGTTATTCTGATTTCATGCGGCATCGTATTCGTGATTTGTTGTTCGCTTTCGTCATTCTGATTTTCTTATTCCCTCTGTTTGCAGCGATCAGCGCGGCAATTCTTTTATTTCACGGCAAGCCTGTTTTTTACAGGGAGAAAAGAGCAGGGTTTCACGGTAAACCATTCACCATTTTCAAGTTCAGGACTCTGGTCGCGAATCAGGGAAAGGCGGCGACCACAAATGATCTTGAAAACCGGATCGTAAAAAACGGGACGCCTGAAAACTGCTCGAATGACTTTTTTAAATTTCTCCGCAAATACAGCCTGGATGAGCTGCCTCAGATATGGAACGTTCTGAAGGGAGACATGTCTTTGGTCGGCCCCCGGCCCATGCCTCCTGACGAGCTCGATTACCGATTCGGTCCGGATGCTTCCAAAGTCACTTCCGTCCTCCCCGGAATGACGGGATTATGGCAGATCAGCGGCCGTAACGATCTGCCCCTTGAGGAAAGGCATCGACTTGACTTATTCTATGTGGAAACGAAAAGTCCTTTGGGGGATTGTAAGATTATCCTGAAAACATTTTACGCAGTTTTATCCGGTCGGGGAGCTTATTAAATATGAAGGCTGCCCCAACGGATGGCCCCCTGACAGCGGGAAGGCCAATGAGAATCCTGCATGTGATGAAATGGCTTTCTTCTTCGGAGAATACCGGCGGCAAAATCAGGGCGTTTCGTATCGGCAAAGCGCTTTCATCCTTTGCCCGCGTCGATGCCGCAGGATTTGTCCTTTCCGGTGAAGAGCCTACCGGCAATGAAAATCACCTTTCTCACTATCATCGTCTTTATCCCTTTCCCATGCTGCGGGGAGTCCCCCGCATGCGTGAAGTTCTGACTTCTTTTACCCAAGGACTGTCTCTGCGAACGACCCGGTTTTTGCCGGGAACATTCGGAATATTCCTGAAAAGGATTCTCAGAGAAAACCGCTACGACGCCATCCAGGTGGAAGAGCTTCCCCTGATGGCCTCCCTGCACTGTGTTCCTTTGGATATCCCCGTTATCTTCAGCAGCCACAATGTCGAATCCGAACTGTCCTACCGTTTATTCAGCAACCGGAACCCTTTTATTAAGCGTCTGGCGGCCATGGAATCGAGGCGTACCATGCAGGAGGAAATAAACGCCCTGGCCCGCGCCAGGGTGAGCGTTGCCGTTTCCGAAAGAGATCGGGACTTGATGCTGACGTTATGCCGCGGCAGAATTTCAGACATCCGCGTTTTGCCCAATTGCGCTTCCGACCGGTTTCAGCCTTCCCCACAGGGTCTGCCGGGCAGAGGCGTTTTGACTGTCGGCTCGTTCGGATGGTACCCCAACCAAGACGGTCTCATGTGGTTTGTGGATCAAGTCCTTCCTTTATTGCGCAAAGCGTTCCCCGGAGAGATCATCCGCGTTGCGGGAAGCGGGATCGGCAGGACGCTGCGAAAAAGGCTCGCGCATCAGGAAATCCGTGTTTTTCCGGATGTCCCGGACATGCTGCCGTTTTTGCAGGAAGCGCGCCTTCTGTTTGTGCCGCTGCGGATCGGCGGGGGCACAAGGATCAAAATCCTGGAAGCCTGGGCGGCAGGCTTGCCGGTCGTTTCCACCTCCATCGGTGCCGAAGGGCTTCCGTATCGTCCAGGGGTCAATATGCTCATTGCCGATGACGCAAAAACATTTGCCGCAGCGATCGGCAGGCTTTTGGACGATGACGGTCTTTACGGGATGCTCCGATCGGAAGGCCTGAAAACGTCGCAAAATTTCCGCTGGTCCGGCATGAGCACGCCGTTTGCAGACATTTACAAAAATGTTCTGAAAAACAGGGAGATCGCCTCTTTATGAAAATTGCCGTCAACGCACGCATGCTGACACAATGGAAGCCGGGCGGTCTGGTAAACTATGCGCATGAAACTTTGAGCAGAATCACCCGTCGTCATCGAGAGCATGATTTTCTATTCATCGTTGACCGGCCTTTCCCCGGAAAAGCCGGCTATCCCGACAATGTTTCCATCGCCACGGCGTTTCCGTCCTTTCACCCGCTGTTGTGGTATCCCTGGTTCGAAATGGCCGTGCCGGGCAGCATGAGAAAGTTTGGCGCAGATCTCCTGCTATCTCCGGACGGTTTTGCCTGCCTCTCGACCAACGTGCCGACCGTTGCGGTCATTCACGATCTGAACTTTCACCATCATCCCCAGGATATGCCATTTTTGATCAGTCGCTATTACAATCGGTTTTTTCCGCAATACGCGAAGAAAGCGAAAACGATTGCCACCGTATCGGAGTATTCCAAACGTGACATCGTTAATCTCTACGGCGAGCCGCCTGAAAAAATTATTGTCACTTACTGCGCAGCGGGAGAAGGTTTCCGTCCCCTGCCGGAAGAGGAAAAACAAAAGGTGAAAGAGCAGATTTGCGGCGGCGCCCCTTACTTTATGTTCGTAGGGGCTCTCCATCCCCGGAAGAATCTGGCACGCCTCATCGAAGCTTTTGAAAAGTTCAAGATGGAAACGGGAGCAAAAACAAAACTGGTGATCGCAGGCCCGCAACTGTTCAAGACAGAGCTCATTTTCCAGACCCGGCAAAAGATACGTCATAAACGCGATGTGCTTTTTTTAGGCAGCGTATCCGAAGAGCAGCTTCGGAGCCTATACGGCGGCGCCCTGGCGTTCATGTTTGTTTCCTACTTTGAGGGATTTGGGATACCCGCGCTTGAAGCCATGGGCTGCGACGTGCCTGTTGTCGCCGCCGACAACACATCGCTGCCGGAGGTATGCAAAGACGCCGCTTTGCTTGTCGACCCGTTTTCTGTGGAGGCCATCGCGGAAGCGATGAAGACTGTCAATTTCGACGAAACGCTGAGGAAGCATCTTATCGAAAAAGGCAGGGCGCGCAAAAAGCATTTTAGCTGGGATAAAACGGCCGACCTCCTGTGGGAAGCCGTTGAAAGGAGCCTGCCGTGACCATTGCGGAAATCTCCTTCTGGATTCTCGCGGGTGTCATCCTGTACACTTATTTGGGATACGGGATGCTGGTTATCACCCTGGGCCGGGCAGCGGTTTTTTTTCGCAAGGCGCAAGGCCTTACTCCCCGAGCCGATTTGCCGCCGGTCACGTTGCTGATTGCGGCCTATAACGAAGAAATCTGGCTGAAAAGAAAAATAGAAAACAGTCTGAATCTCGACTATCCGAAAGACAAGTTAAAGATTATCATTGTCACGGACGGATCCAATGACCGTTCCGCTCAAATCGCCGGAAGCGATCCCCGGATTATCCATCTTCACGAAGCGCCAAGGCGCGGCAAAATGGCCGCCATCAACCGGGCCATGATCTTTGTCGATTCGGAGATTGTTGTTTTTTCCGATGCCAATGCTCTGTTAAACACAGACTCGGTCTGGAAACTTGCGTCCTTCTTTCAGGATGCCGCCGTCGGATGTGTTTCCGGAGAAAAACGGGTTCACCTGGGTGTCCGGAACGAAGCCGCAAGCGCAGGCGAAGGGCTATACTGGCGTTTCGAGTCACTCATCAAACAGGGAGAAGCCCGGCTGGGATCATGCATCAGCGCGGCAGGGGAATTATTTGCCATTCGCACGCGTCTTTTCGTGCCATTGCCGGAAGACACACTAACGGACGATTTCGCGATTTCTCTGAACATCGCGCTTCTGGGATACCGGATTCAGTATACATCCGGGGCCTATGCCCTGGAAACGGCGTCGGCGGACATCGACGAAGAATTCAAGAGGAAAATCCGCATTGCCGCGGGAAACCTTCAAATCCTTCTTCGCCTGCCCGGGTTGCTCAACCCCTTCCGGCACGGCTGGCTTACTTTTCAGTATTTATCCCATAAATTTCTGAGGTCTTTTATCGCGCCCTTGTGTTTTATGGCTCTTGTTCCTTTGAATCTTCTGCTTTTGGGCAACGGTGATCCTTTGTATGTTGTTTTGTTTGTCCTTCAGGTCTTTTTCTATCTTTTCGGCCTGGTGGGATATTGGCTGCAGAAAAGTCGTTTTGTCCCCAAAATTTTTTACATCCCTCTATATATCATCGTGATGAACCTGTCGGCTTTGATCGGTTCATTTCGCTATCTTCGCGGCCGTCAATCCGCTCTCTGGGACAAGGCAGCAAGACGAATCGCTCCAGACACGGAGGAAAGCATATGAAAGATACGACCATCAGATTTCTGATCCGATCCTACATCGTTTTGCTTATGTTATCGCTGGCGGTTAATGTGCAGCTTTTCCCGCTTAAGGGATTATCCGTTCGATCCATTCCTCTTCCTTTCTTTGTTTTTCTTTTCGGCATGATTTTCTGCGTGATCTTTTATCAGCGTTTTCTGTGTTTTCTGCGGGAAAGGAAAACAATCCTTTTCCTGGCGGGACTCTTCCTTTTTTCTGGAATCCTCTCCACCCTGTTTTCTCCGTTTCCGGCGATTCTGGGGTTGAAGTCTCTTGTTCATTACGGACTTTTCTTCGGTATTTCTTTTCTTCTTCTTTTTCTTTTTTCGATTGCGGGGGAAAATAGCGGCTTTTTTTTCCTGAAAATCCTGGTTGGCCTGGCGGTTTTACTTGCCATCGTCTCTTTTTTTGAAATGACCTGCGAAAGCGTTTACAGATTTTTAGCGGATACTTTTCGGAACGGCACGGATTTTGGAGGCCTCCAAAAGGCAGGGGCATTGCAACCCAATCCGAATGTCTTCGGCTGTTTGATGTCTCTGGGCATTTTGATCGCCTTTTATTTAAAGGAAGAAACACAATTAAAAGCCATCGCGTTTTATCCGGTTGCAGCGGCCCTGGCTGTCGCCATGGCTTTGTCCGGGTCACGCAACGCCGCCCTCATCCTTCTGGTGCCTTTGTTTCTGCTTTTGTGGAACAGGAAAACAATAAAGACGGCGGCTGTGATGATTGGCATAACCATTGTTGCTCTGGTCGCCATTACCGCGTTCACCTCCGTGGATACGGGCATCAGGAAAACAGTCTTCTTCATTGAAAGTAGAAATGTCGCCGTTGAAAAAGAGGAAAACCGGCGCAACGAAAACATTTCCTCCCGGTTTCTGCTGTGGCAGAGCGCCTGGGCCATGTTTCGGGATTATCCGCTGACGGGGATCGGCCCGGGTGGTTCCAATCGCGCAATGAAGGATTACGTTCCCGCAGATCTGAGCGCCACGCCAAAGAGAAATATCAATCACGAGTATTTGAATGCTCACAATGGCATTTTGAATATCATGGCAGAATTCGGCCTGACGGGGGCAGCGGCTGCTCTGGCCTTTATGGCGTACCTGATTGTTTGTTTTATCCGCCGTTATGGCGGTTTTCCGCCAGGGCCGGTTCATGTCCTCCCGGTCGGGATTGTTTTCTCCTTCCTTCCCGATGCCTTTTTTTACAGTTTATTTTATATGTCTGTCGTTTTAACGATTTTTCTGCTCTTCGCTTTTCCCGGGAATGCACTCGGCCCCGGGAGCCCTCCGATGCAACCTGCTTCGCCAACCACAGAAAAAGAGGTGTTAAAAAATATGATCCCCGAGCGTGAGGAGAGGCCATGACAAGCATGATCAATCGCCTGCTGATCCGATCCTACATCGTTTTGCTTCTGCTATCCCTGGCGGTCAATGTGCAGCTTATCCCGCTTAAGGCATTGTCCGTTCAATCCATT
>JAWOJC010000300.1:0-9431 GCA_046484315.1 Smithellaceae bacterium
GATCTTTGTTATGTTGATGATCCCGAAGCGGTTGCCGTTTGCATCATATTCGCAGATGAGTGAATTGATGTTTTGCTGCTCGTTGCCCGCATTGTAGGTTGAAATGTCAAGAATACAGATTTGCCCCCCACTCCCTCCCATAGTCATCATCCGGGTGAAGCAGGCTTGTTCAACCCGCGATGAAATCGAGGCGACTGCGTCGCTCGAATTCATCGCTTTATACGTTATTTGCCTCATTTATTATTCTGTCTGAATCCTTCTTTAACCCAGCGGACAGACCAAAGTAGGCAATAGGATAGAGCCCAGCTACCAACAACAGGTAAAAAAAGTATTGCAAGAAATTTACCACCCCTGAATGATACCTTCCAATGGGTAAGGAGGTTTAATGGGTCATTACAAGAGCGAGGGTCTTCCCATGAAGTAAAAAGACTAGTCGATGGTTTATCCCCCCAGCAATCTTTAAACACAGGGTTAAACTGAAAAACAAACTGAAAATACTCTTTAGATCCTATACCAATAACAACGAGGATCCATAGGATCGAGACAATCACACCTAAACGTTGCCAACCATTCAATTTGCTCAAATTAAGAGTCATCAATCACTCCATATAACGAGTCTGTAGAAAAACCTCTTTTGCGCGCCTTGCACATCCGGTTGGCCCGGTTTTTCTTATTGCCGATTTTGCTGCTTGGTTTGTTGTTCGTGACTAAATCATTTCCGTATTTTGTTCAACAGGTCTTTTGATAAGGTATTTCTATCCGGATTACTCCGCCTTTTGCCGCCTGTTGGCCTCTCAGGCATAGCCGGAACCATAGCGATGGATCTTTGCCATAGCCTATCCAACGAAGAAGCGCTTCCACTGCGTGTTTATCTTTTCTTACCGCGCAAGAAAAATTGATTTTCAACTGGCGCAGGCGCTGTCGAGCCACTGCACGTTGACTTCTTCGCCTTTTTTGACTTTCGTCACGTCTTCGTCCAGTACGATAAACGCATTGGCTTCGACCATCGACTTTAAAATGCCGGAGCCTTGTTCGCCGGTGAGGCGGGCGGTGAGAACGCCATTTTTATTTTCCACGACGGCGCGCAAAAAATGCTTGAGGGCTGTTTTCTTTTCGATGGACTGAGCGCTTACCGCCTTCACGGTTGGACGCAGGAGGTTTGTGTGGCCCTGCATTTTCAACAGGAAAGGCCGGACAAACTGTTCAAAGGACACCATGACGGAAACGGGATTGCCGGGCAGGCCGAAAAGCGGCGTGTCGTCGATTGCACCGAAGGCCAGGGGCTTGCCGGGGCGCATGGCAACCTGCCAGAAGTGCATGGCGTTGCCGATATCGCCCATGACGTCTTTGACAAAATCGAAATCTCCCATCGAGACGCCACCGGAGGATAAAATGACGTCGGCGCGTCGCGCGGTCTGAAAGGCGCAGGCAAGGTCTTCTTTCGTATCGCGGATAATGCCTGATAAAACCGGGATGCCGCCGCAGGCGCGCACGAGGGCAGCCAGGGCATAGCTGTTGGAGTTGACGATTTTTCCTGGAGCGGGATACGCTTCAATATCCACCAGTTCATCACCGGTGGACAGGATTGCCACGCGCGGCCTTGAATAAACAGGTACAAAGGCTTTGCCCAGTGAGGCCAGCATACCGATATGGCCGGGACGCAGAACACTGCCTGCCGCGATCACACGTTCGTTTTTTTTCACATCCTCGCCTGCAAAGCGGATATCCTGACCGGAACTTGCCGCGACTTGAATGAAAACGGTTTTGCCTTTCTCCACCGTATCCTCGCGCCGGATGACCGCATCCGCGCCTTTGGGAACCACGGCGCCGGTCATAATGCGGGCGGCCTGTCCGGCACGCACGGTTTTTGTGGCGAGGCTTCCCGCGGCAATGGTTTCAATAACTTTAAGTTCCACAGGCTTTGCGACCGTCGCGCCTTTTGTGTCGGCAAAACGAATCGCGTATCCGTCCATCGCGGAATTGGCGGCAGACGGGATGTCGCGCGGGGCGAAAAGGTCCTCGCCGATCACGCGGCCGGCGGCTTCCAGAATATCGACTTTTTCCAGCCCCAAAGGCCGGCAGGTATGCAGGATGGTTTCCCGCGCTTGGTTCACTGAGATCATTTTTTATCTCCGACATGGTTGTTGGCGCACATTAGCAGAGAACCACAAAAAAGGCTATAGGGCACATAGCACATAGCTCATGGCTCATAGCTCATAGCTCATAGCTCATGGTTCATGGTTCATGGTTCATGGTTCACGCCTCACACCTCACGCTTCCCGCCGCTTGCTATTCCCCGCCGTTTGCGCTAGGAAAACCGTCAGGAAATACAAAAAAGCAAGGAAGGGTTCATGACGCCTCAACAGCAGAAAATCCGCCGGATGCTGGCCGAAAAGCAGGGCATTTTACTGGCGCACTACTATGTCCGGCCGGAAATCCAGGAAATTGCCGATGTGCTGGGCGATTCGCTGGTGCTGGCTCAGGCGGCGGCGAGCACCGAAGCCAAGGTGATTGTTTTCGCGGGCGTGCACTTCATGGCGCAAAGCGCGGCCATGCTCGCCCCGCAAAAAACCGTTTTGCTGCCGTGCCTGGACGCGGGCTGCCCGCTGGCCGATATGGCAGACGCAGACGCGGTGCTCCGCATGCGCCAGAAGGAGCCGGATGCGGTTTTTGTGACGTATATTAATTCCACGGCATCGGTTAAAGCGCAAAGCGACATCTGCTGCACGTCGTCCAACGCGATGGCCATTGTGCAGAGTGTGCCGGAAAACAAGAAAGTGATCATGCTGCCGGACGGCAATCTGGCCCGCCATATTGCTTCGGTCACCGGTCGGAATATTGTGCCGTGGGAAGGCTGCTGCCCGGTCCATCAGGCGCTCACGGCAGACGATGTTCTGGCGCGCAGGCGCGAATATCCGCAGGCGCCTTTTGCCGCGCACCCGGAATGCCGGCCGGAAGTTCTGGCGCTGGCCGATTTTATCGGCTCCACGTCGGCAATTCTGAAGTTCGCCCGCGAATCCGCGGCCCAAACCATCATCATCGGCACGGAGGAAGGCATTTTTACCGAACTGAAAAAACACAATCCGGAAAAGAACTTTATTTTTGCCTCGCCCGCCCTGTATTGCGCGGATATGAAAAAAATCACGCTGGACCATATTGAACAGGCGCTCACGACGATGCAGCCTGTCATCACGGTGGATGAAAAAACAAGAAAGGCCGCCGGAAAAGCGCTGGACAACATGCTGGCGATTTCCTGAGCCCGGATCAGAACACCCTTTTGGATTGACTTCATTGAGAAAAATCATCGACAGGAAAATACTTTCGGACGCGCCCGCGTTGGGCCGGGTTCTGGACCTGATCAAGGACGGCGCGGCTTCGGTGGACATCGGCAAAACAGCGGGTGCGGCGCGCGCGTTTCTGACCGCGCTTATGTACGAGCAATCGCGCAGGCCGCTGGTCGTCATCTGCCCCACGGAAAAAGAGGCCGCCGTGTTCGCCCGCGATCTGGCCCTGTTTTCAGGGAAAGAAGAGGTTCTGTACTATCCCCCGCTGGATTATCTGAGCATTGACATGTTCGCGCTGCAGCGGGAAGAAGAACTGGCGCGTCTCGACGTGCTGACCCGGTTGCAGGTGTCGGGAGCAAAAATGGTTGTCACCTGCCTGATGGCCTGCCTTCAAAAAGTCATGCCCTACGCCGAATTCAACAGTTACTTGCGCATCATCGCCGCGGGCGACACGCTGATTCCCGAGGAGGTGGCGCCCCGGCTGCAGGCGGGCGGCTATAAACGGGTTTCGCTGGTGGAGGAACAAGGAGAATTCAGCCTGCGCGGGAATATTCTGGACATCTTCCCCCCCACCGAAGACGAACCGCTGCGCCTGGAGCTTTCAGGCGACGAGATTGAATCGATCCGCCGGTTTGATCCGGCAAGCCAGCGGTCGGGCGCGGTAACCGACGCTTTTGTGCTCGGGCCTGCCGCCGAGATCATGATCAACGAGGTGCGTCTGGCGCGCGCCGTGCGCAACGTGAAGCGCCGCGCCGACGATCTGGAGCTGAAGCGCGAGGTCCGCAGCGGGCTGGTGGAAACGCTGCGCAATCAATCCGCCGCGTCCGTCAATCCGATTTTCCTGCCGTTGTTTTACGAAGAGGATGACGAGCAATGCCGCACGCAAAGCACGCTGTCGTGCTTCTTTGACTATCTGCCGCAAAACGCGGCCCTGGTGCTGGACGATCCGGCTGCCCTGGCGCAGGCCGCCGAAAACACAGCCGCCGGCATCGAAAAGATTTTATACAAGGCCAAAAACAGCGGCAAGTTCTATCTGGAAAGCGCCTGCGTGTATCTGGACGACGCCGCGTATCGCACGCGCCTCGACGCATTCGGACATATCCGCTTTACGGGACTGACCCTTGACGGACAGGCACGCGAAACCGCCCGGGTCACTTTCGAGGCGCACCCGGATGTTACGCAGGCCCGCCCCGGAACCGGTGAAATCCGGGAGGAAGCGCTGCTGCGCGAAACGGCGGAGAAGATTCGCGACCGGATCCGGCAGGGACAGGCGGTGCTGATGATCGCGCCCACGCCGGAAGACACGGCCCGCATCAGCAATTTGCTTTCCGCCTACAATCTGCCGGTGCGGGCAATCCCCGGAGAAACACCCCTGATTGCCGCCCTGCAGGCGCTGACGGTTGAACCGGTGCTGTGGCTGCGGGAGGGCAAAATTTCCACCAGCCTGATCATGCCCGATCTGAACCTGACGATTTTGAGCGAAGAGGAAATCTTCGTGCGCAAAACGACGCGGCGCCGCACCCGGCCGAAGCGTGAAGGCTACTTTTTAAAATCATTCGGCGATCTGTCGGAAGGCGATTTCGTCGTCCACACGGATTTCGGCATCGGCCTTTACCGCGGCCTGCAAATGATCACCGTCGGCGTGATTGAAAATGATTTTCTGGTGATTGAGTATCAGGACGGCGACAAGCTGTACCTGCCGGTCAACGCGCTTGAAAAAATTCAACGCTACCTCGGCCCCGAGGGCTTCACGCCGAAGGTCGACAAGATGGGCGGCCCTTCGTGGGACGCGGTGAAGGAACGGGTGAAAAAGTCCGTGCGCGACGTGGCCGAAGAGCTGGTCGCAATCTACGCCGCGCGCGAGGCGATGGAACGCAAGTCGTTTACGCCGCCGGACCGCGTCTATGAGGAATTCTGCGCGACGTTCGCCTTTGAGGAAACCCCCGATCAGGCGCGCGCCATTGAAGATATTCACGCCGACATGGATGACGCAAAGCCGATGGATCGCCTGATCTGCGGTGACGCGGGTTTCGGCAAAACCGAGGTGGCGCTGAGAGCCGCCTTCCGGGCGGTCATGGACGGCAGGCAGGTCGCGCTTCTGGCGCCGACCACAATTCTGGCCGAGCAGCATGCCGCCACGTTTACAACCAGGCTTGCGGATTTCCCCATCCGCGTGGAATCGCTCACCCGCTTTAAAAGCGCCGCCGAACAAAAGCAGGTGGTCTCCGATCTTTTGACGGGACGCGTGGATGTGGTCATCGGCACGCACCGCCTGCTGCAAAAGGACGTCGCGTTTAAAGATCTGGGGCTGGTCATTATCGATGAAGAGCAGCGCTTCGGCGTGGCGCACAAGGAAAAACTCAAGAAAATGCGCGCGCTGGTGGATGTGCTGACGCTTTCGGCCACGCCGATTCCGCGCACGCTGCACCTGTCGCTCGTCGGCATCCGCGATTTGTCGATCATCAACACGCCGCCTGCCGAAAGGCTGCCGATCAAAACTTATGTGCTGGAGTTTGACGAAGACACCATCAAGTCCGCCATCGAAAATGAAATGGCGCGCGGCGGCCAGGTTTTTTTCGTGCACGACCGGGTGCGCTCGATTTACGCGATTGCCAACCTGACGCAGCGGCTCGTGCCGCAAGCGAAGGTGGGCGTGGTGCACGGCCAGATGAAGCCCGCGGACATTGAAAAAGCCATGGGGTCGTTCATCCGGCGCGAATTCGATGTGCTGGTCTGCACAACCATCATCGGATCGGGGCTGGATATTCCCTCGGCCAACACCATCATCATCAATCGCGCCGACCGTTTCGGCCTGGCCCAGCTCTATCAGATTCGCGGCCGCGTGGGCCGGGGCAACCAGGAGGCCTCGGCTTACCTGATGCTGCCCAAAGGCGCGCTTTTGTCGCGCGACGCGATCAAACGACTTCAGGCCATCAAAGAATTTTCCGAGCCGGGATCGGGTTTCCGCATCGCGTATAACGATCTGGAAATCCGCGGCGGCGGCAATCTGCTGGGCCTTTCCCAGGCGGGGCATATCTCCGCCGTCGGCTATGAACTGTATACGGAACTGATGGAAAAGACGGTGCGCGAAATAAAAGGGGACGCCCCGCCCGTCGAAGAAACCCTGCCGGAAATTCAAATGGGGGTGTCCGCCTTTATTCCCGAAGAATATGTCCAGGACATTCATCAGCGCCTGATCCTGTACAAAAGAATATCGCACGCGGCCACCGACGGGGAACTCGACGAAATCCGCGCGGAAATCACGGATTGTTACGGGCCGATGCCGCAAACGGCGCAAAACCTGCTCAGCGTTATTTCACTGCGCAATGCGCTCAAACCGCTGGCCGCCAAAAAAATGGGCTATGACGGCAAAACCTTCTACATCTATTTCCGGGACAGCTCTCCTGTCGACCCGGCAAAAATCATTTCTCTTTCCCATAAAAAAATCAAAGGCTTACGATTTACACCCGATCATAAGCTGTTTGTGCCGTCCGGTCCGGATCCGAAAAAGGATATTCTTCAGGAGGCCTCCGATCTGCTAAAGGTGCTTGCCCAATGACGGCAATCAAGATATGGTGCCGTGTTATGGACAAAGCAGCGTTCACCTTCATTCACAAGCATTGGATCACCGCCTCGCGTGCCTGTGCGGCCGGCTGTCTGGTTGCGTTGTGTCTGACGACGGCCTGCAACAGGGAAGACATGCTTTCACGCGACCATGTGGCAACCGTCAACGGCGAAAAAATATATCTCGATGAATACCAGCAGCGCCTCGACACCGGAAAGGCTCAGTATAAACGCAGGGGGCTGATCGGGCCGTCCCACAACATGAAGCGTCTGGAGGAAGAAATCCTCGATGCCATGATTACCCAAAAGATCATCGATCTGCGCGCCCGGGAGCGGGGCATCACGGTCACCAACACGGAACTGGAAAGAAAAGCCATCGAAATCCGCAGCGATTACGCCGATAATTTCTTCAATCTCCTGATTTCAGAAAACGTGCGGTATGACGACTGGAAGGAAGAGTTAAGAAACGACATCCTCCTCAAGAAGCTCATCGCAGAAGATGTCAATGCCGGCATCCGGGTTTCCGAAGACGAGGCGGAGGATTACTACAACGAATTCCACAGCCGCTATAAAACCGAAGCAAGCGTTCATGTGGCACAGATCGTCGTGCGCGACCGGGAACAGGCCGAAGAGATCAAAGCCGCGCTGGACACAGGCGCGGATTTCGCCGGGCTGGCCGCCAAAGTGTCCATCGGCCCGGAAGCAAAAAGTGGCGGCGATCTGGGGCCGATCACCCGGGGTATTATGCCCGAACCGCTCGACGAGACGATTTTCAGACTGCCTGCTGGCGCCATCAGCGACGTGGTGCAAAGTCCCTACGGCTACCATATCATCAGAATCGTGGACATTCAGCCGCCAAAAAGCAGAACCTTTGCGGAGGCCAAAAATGACGTCATGGCGGAAATCCGCGCGAGAAAAGAAGAGGCGGCTTTTACCCTGTGGATTGAGGGATTGAGAATGAAAGCCGAAATCAAAAAGGAACCGACTGTTTTGCGGGAAAAAGTGAAAAGATGAAATCATCAGGAGGGATATGCGTGTGAAAGGATTTCAAAATATTGTTCTGGCGGTTTGCGCGCTCTTTTTTTTAGGCTCCGCGGCTCAGGCCGAGATGCTCGACAGAATTGTCGCGGTCGTTAATGACGACATCATCACGCTTACGGAACTTAACACGGCCTTTGCGCCCTACGAAGACAATATCGTAAAAAGCTACAAGGGGCAGGATCTGGATAAAGTGCTCCGGCAGCAAAAGGGGCTGCTGCTCCAGCAGATGATCGACGCGCTGCTCATTGAACAGGAAGCCAAAAAAGCGGGGCCGGGCATCGCGGTTTCGGACGGCGAAATCGACGAGGTCCTGCGAGACATGCTGGCCAAAAACAAAGTCACGCTGGATGAATACATGAAACGCCTGGCTGCCGAAGGCCAGACCCTTCAGAAAATCAAAAAGGAAATCCGTTCGCAAATGCTCAGAATGCGGCTTTTGCGCCGCGAGGTTCAGGCCAGGGTTCTGGTGACGGATGAGGAAATCGGTCGCTACTACGACAGCCACCGCGGCGAGTATGAAGGCAAAGAAGCCGTAAGGATTTTTCAGATTCTGCTGCCTGTTCCGGAGCATGCGGACGAGGCGACACAACGTAAAATAAGGGTGCAGGCTCTGGAAATCCGCAAGCGCATCGTCAATGGTGAACCTTTCGAGGAAATGCTCCGGCAGGGGCCGGTTGCCGCACAGGCGGGCGATGTCGGTTTTATCGAACGCGGCACCATTTTGCCGGAGGTGGAACAGGCGGCTTTTGGTCTGGAAAAAGATCAGGTCAGCGACGTTATTCAAACCGAAGTCGGCCTGCATATCATTCGCGTGGTGGATAAACGCGGGGCGGGATTCAAGCCGCTGACGGTTGTGCGCGAGGAAATCAAAACCAGGATTGAAGACGAAAAAGTCGCCAAGAAATATGATGAATGGATTGCAGATGTCCGCAAAAGGGCGTTTGTGGATATCAAGCTTTAAAGACAGGCAAACCGATGTATGGATTCCATAAGAATCAAGGGCGCGTCCCAGCATAATTTAAAAAATATTTCCCTGGACATCCCCCGCGACAAGCTGGTGGTGATCACCGGCGTGTCCGGTTCCGGCAAGTCGTCGCTGGCGTTTGACACGATCTACGCGGAAGGCCAGCGGCGCTATGTGGAATCGCTTTCCGCTTATGCCCGGCAGTTTATCGGCCAGATGGACAAGCCGGACGTGGAATCCATCGAAGGGCTTTCCCCCGCCATCGCCATCGAGCAGCGCGCGGCCGGCTCCAATCCACGTTCCACCGTCGGCACGGTGACGGAAATTTACGACTACCTGCGCCTGCTTTTCGCCGGCATCGGCATCTGCCACTGCTACAGCTGCGGCAGAGAAATCAAATCCCAAACGCTCGACAGCATTGTGGATTGCGTTTTGACCCTGCCTGAAGGCACGCGCTTCAGCGTGCTGGCCCCGCTTGTGCGCGGCAAAAAAGGCGAGTTTCAAAAGGACCTCAAGAAACTGCAGAAAGAAGATTTCGTCCGCGCGCGTATTGACGGGGACATCCACGACCTCAAGGA
>JAWOJC010000286.1:0-11486 GCA_046484315.1 Smithellaceae bacterium
GCCGTGGACCAGTCTGAATTTTACGGCGCCGCTCTCTGGCAGCTGAACAAATCTCTGACCCATCCATTAAAATCCATCATCAAGATGCTGCTTTTAAAAATGTTCCTGGAAGCGCCGGAAGATGAACTGATGTCGAATAAGTTCAAGCGGTGCGTGCATGAGGCCCATCTCAGGCAGACGACGCTTGATCCCAGTTTGTATACCATGCAGGAGGTCCTTGATTATTACTCAAACCGGATCCGTCCGGATTACTTCGACTTCATTAAAAAATGTTTTTATCTACGCTATGAAATGAAAATGCTGACCGGCGCGCAGACACTGAAAGAAGAAATCGCCGCGGACGTCTTTAGGAAATTCAAACTGGAGCGGGAGGAAATTTACTCGCTCAATGAATTCGACACATGGCCTCTATGGGAGCAGATCCAATTCGGCGGCCTGATGTTTGAATTTGTGACCGACATTTACCGTAACATTGTGACCCTTCAAAAAGGCATCACCGGCGACATCGACCCGAGAGATCTGACCATCATCGGAAGAAAGCTTTCATCTTCCATGGATGCCAAGTCTTTTAAGCTGCCGCCTCTGCATATTTCCACAGAGAACACCACGCTGCCGATGTTCACCTTTTCTCATATCGACGGATTATGGCAGGTGCAAGCGCAGGATCTTAGGGAAGAACCGATCATCGGCAGTGAGGATATCGTGTTTTGTCTGGCCTATCTCGTCTGGAACGGTATATTCGATCCGTCGCAAATCAGAATGCAGCCTAATCAAACATCCGTGACCATTCAGGAAATCATCAATCTCGGAAAAACGATTCAGGATGTCTTCGGGGTATATGACATTGCCAGTGTACATTTCAACCGGTTTCTGGAGGAAGAGAAAATCGATAAAATACTCATCGTGATCAGCTTTGAGGAAGCGGATTTCACGATGGACATTCGCGATGTCTGCGTCCTGTACAAGAACAACTGGGAGGAAATATTCGTCCGGCGTTTCCCGACACTCGACCGCATGAAATATTTTTTGCAAAAAGCGGCAAAAATGTCGAGCCGGATGGAATCGCATTATTACATCCAGCGAAACAATAAATATTACGAGAAAATCATTGAGCGGACCAAGAACATGATTGCCCAGATTTTCATGGGGCGTTAACGGCGCCAGCCGAAATCAATATCCATTTCCGACGGCGCTTCCACATCGATCAACATCTCTATCGTTCTTTTCGACCTCGACGGTATTTCAAAAAACCAGACCAGTGTGGTCGCATTTTTTTCAGCCGGTTCCGGATCATTCTTTAAAGAAAGTAAAATGCGTTCATCACGCGATTGCGGCAATGGTTCCTCTATCCGGATTTTAACAGTCGCATGACTTTCATTTGCCGCCTCAATCAACCTCCGCCAGCTACGAGTCTGCTTGTTTTGAAAAATTCGCTTCGTGCCTGATTGATCGGAAATCGTTGTGCTTTTTGTTGTGACCAGGGGACTGACGCCAAAATAGAGTATTGTTTCCGAACCGGCTAGAGAAAATTCACGCTTCCCGACCAGGGCGCCGTCAATCAGAAAGGACGATTGTCCCGGCGGGATCTCCATGGGCGATTTTAACTGAATCTGTGCTGATACGAACACCTGGGACGAGAGGCCCGGACGTGCCAGAAAAGTGTACGTTGCAGGCCAAATGTCAGATTTAATGGGAAAACGAGGACGGCTTCCCGCGTATATCGTTTTCTCACCCAGAGACCAGACGTGATATGAAGACAACGGCGTTTCTTTGGGTTCCGCCTCAGGGGCTAACGTCAGCGCCATATCAGTGTTCGTTCTGGTCATTTCTTTGCGTGAAGACTTAAGGATCAGGGGTTGACGTTGCTGAATAATCCAGGGCGGCAGATCGGGGGGCGTCAGTGAGCGGCGAGGCTGCAGCGTTGCGATGCTCAGCCGAACATTCTTCCAGTCCTGACCGCTGGACTGCCAGACTTCCGCGTCCCATTGAAAGGAGACTGTATTCGAGGCAGGCATTGCCTCAATCCGGTAGATAGGCTGCCAGCCGCAACCACTAAGAAAATAGCTGTATTTCAGAGACAATTCCTTAGCGGTACCGCCTATAAAACTCAGCGTCGCCTCCCAGGCGGTTTCTCTTTTTCCGGCAGCCGCTTGGACGCGGTTCTCTAAATCTTTGATCCGTTTTTCAAGATCTTCAAGTGTTGTTTCCACACTGAATTTATCCTGATAGAGTGTGCGCATATTTCTACCGATGGCTTTGGCGGCCGAATCGGCCTCTGCCGTCGTCCTGGTTTTGTTTTTGGTCTGTGCCAGCCAGAACTGGATCTGGGCGTCGTGTCCGTGAATTTTCGCAATCAGTTCTTTCTTTTCGTTTTGCAGTTTCTTTAACGAGTCACGCATGGATACAATCTCTTTTTCGTCCGTCCGCGAAACGGAACGGATCTGAATGTCGCTGATACGCACGGAGCCGGATGCATCCAGTGCTGCGGAAAAGCTTTCGGGATCAGCCAGGCCGGGAAATACAATGGTTGTCTGAAGGTGGCCTTGCGCCGATAGCTGCAACGGAAATTTTCTCAGCGCTTCGATACGGGCGGATTGCGGGAAGAGAGTAACCTCTCTGATAACGGCAAAGACCGTTTGCGGGACTGCCAGAAAGATGCCCAAAAACAGCGGAATGATACAAAGATACGTGCGAACCGGAATACGAAATGACATGAGACGTCCTCCTTCAGCGCTTCAGGCTGATACTGATGTTTCTGGCAATGTTTCCGACCTGCTTCATGATTTCAACTTCATTGATTGTGGTGAGTTGCCGGTGGATCATCACCGGTTGCCCGTTGATGATCACTGAATCGACATCCGCGCCGGTTGCCGCGTAAACCAGATGAGAATATTCGTTATAAACAGGGGTTAAATGGGGCTTATTCATATCCAGCACAATGATGTCCGCTTTTTTGCCGGGTGAAAGAGATCCGATAGCGTTGTCCATTCCGAGAGCTGTTGCTCCGCCGATGGTCGCCATCTTCACCACGGTATGTGCATCCATCACAGTCGGATCCAGGCGGCCTGCTTTATGCAATTTGGCGGCCGTGGACATTTCCCGGATCATATCCAGGCTGTTGTTACTGGCACAGCCGTCTGTTCCCAAGCCCACGGTTACACCTGATTTCAGCATGTCCGGCACAGGCGCAATCCCGCTGGCCAGTTTCATGTTGCTTGACGGATTATGCGACACTTTGCAGCCGGATTCTGCGAATTGTGAAATCTCCTGCGGATCCATGCAGACACAATGAAACGCAAGCAGACGCTCATTGAGATAGCCGATGTCCTCAAGAAAAGAAACCGCGCTTTTACCGAAATTTTCACGAAGCTGTGCGGATTCACCCTGATTTTCCAGGAAATGGAGGCCAATCATTAAATCGTAATCGTCCGCGATATGTTTTGCTCCAGCAAGAAGAGACGGTGAACAGGTATAGAGCGAGTGCGGTTCGACAAAAATATTAACCAGCGGATCATCTTGCCACTTTTCAATCAGGCGTCGGGTATACGCGAAACCATCCTGTGGCGTTTTGTAGCTGGGGGAAGGGAAGTCAAAAAGCACCTCTCCTATCAGACAGCGCATACCGGCTTCTTTGGCCGCCCGTGCTGTTTCCTCTTCAAAAATGTACATGTCACAAAAGGTGGTCGTGCCGGATTTGATCATTTCCGCACAGGCCAGAAGAGAGCCCCAGTAAGCCAAATGCGGGTTGACATTGCGGGCTTCTGCCGGGAAAATGTAGTTGTTGAGCCAATCCATCAGTTCAAGATCATCAGCAATGCCGCGAAAGCAGGTCATCGCCGCATGCGTGTGACAATTCACCAACCCCGGCATGATCAGGCCGCCTTCGACATGGATCGTTTTGCGGGCGTGATATTTTTGCGAAAAATCGGACGATTGCCCGATGTCGATAATCTTCGTTGCGTTGACAGCGACGGCGGCATTATCAACCGACGTATGGCATGTATCCATGAGCAGAGCTTTTGCGCCGGTAATCAGAAGATCGATGTCTTGCATTTCGCATTGTCCTTTATTGAAAGATTTGGATGTTTAACACAAAACCGGCTGATGCTTCAAGAAACAAAAGCAGGTTGTTTTCTCATTAAAAACAGTGCAATTATAACGATCAACTCCTTGACACACCCGATTAAACATACTATAAGCCGCACTGTTTGATTCAGCATGGGCCTGGGTGGCGGAATTGGTAGACGCAAGGGACTTAAAATCCCTCGTTGCTCAGCGACGTGTCGGTTCGACCCCGACCCCAGGTACCATGAAGAAAAATTCAGCAAAAACCACAACGGCCACAGCGGTATTTTTACATCGGTTGTTTCAAATAAATTATCATTCCCCTCGTTCCGGATATCCTTGACACGTAAAAACCTTTCTCCTATAGTTCCTTAAAATATTATAAAAATCATATAAGGAAATGAACCTATGACAAAAAGAATGCAATATGTCGGTATTGGTGCTTTTCTGCTGGTTCTGGTGTCTACTTTCTTTGCCGTGATCATCGATGCCTTCGTCGATTATTATTTTTTCGATTCTCTGGGCTTTTCAAAGGTTTTCTGGACTTACTTCACCACGGAGTACATTGTCCGGATTTTGTTTTTTGCATTATTTATACTGTTCGGGGGGCTTAATCTCTATGCCGCCTACCGAATGATGCCGCAAAGACACTTGGTTTTTGCCCTCGGTCAATTGACTTTTCCGACACGGATCGCCAGATGGGTGCTGGTCGTCGTTATGGCTTTCATGGCCTGGACACTCAGCACGTATCCCGCCTCTCACTGGCTCGACGTCCTGATGTATATGAATCAGTCGCCGTTTGGAAAGACGGATCCGATATTCGGTCGCGATATTTCTTTCTTCATGTTTTCTCTGCCTTTTTTTGAAATGCTGCGCAATTATCTCACGGCTATGCTTTTCGTGACGTTTTTCATCACGGCCGGGGCATATTTTGTCGGCCGGGGTATTGTCTTTGCTCCTCAGGCCGTCAGCGTGTCTGTCTCTGCTAAAACGCACGCTATGATTTTACTGTCTGTCTTTTTTGCCATTCAGATTTTCAGTTTCTGGCTTGGACGATTCGAGTTGCTCTTTTCTCCCGAAGGTCTTGTCTACGGCATGACCTATGTGGATCAAAAAATACGTGTTCCCGGTTATGACATTCGCATGGTCATTTGTGTTTTGGGCATCGCGCTTTGTATGTGGGGTATCGTGAAGGGGGCCGTCCGGTTGCCTCTCGCCGGTTTGGCGCTGCTGATTCTGGCCGGCATTCTTTTCAGCTCGCTTTTGCCTTCCTTTGTTCAGCGCTTTTCAGTCGATCCCAACGAGTTGGAAAGGGAGCGTGTCTACCTGAATCACCATATCCAATCAACACGTGCAGCTTACTGGCTCAATGAAATAGAAGAAAAACCCTACCCGGTTGATTACACTCTGACTAGAAATGATCTGAAAAAAAACCGGTTAACCATCGAAAATATCCCCCTATGGGATTACCGCCCCCTTCTGGAAACCTACACGCAGATACAGGCCATACGGCCATATTACGATTTCAACGATATCGACATCGCGCGATATAATTTTAACGGAGACTACCGACAGATCATGCTGGCCGCACGTGAACTCGACCAGAAAAGGCTTCCCCCTGATTCCCAGACATGGGTTAACAAGACATTTATTTACACCCACGGCTACGGCGTGGTGGCCAGCCCTGTGAATGTTTTCACCCAGGAGGGCCTGCCTGAACTGTTTATTCGGGATATTCCGCCCCGGATGATCGTAGATCTGAAGTTGGATCGACCGGAAATTTATTTTGGTGAACGCACGAATGAACCCATCGTGGTTCGTGCCGGCACAGAGGAATTCGATTACCCGTTCGGTGAAAAAAACGTCTTTACGACTTATCAGGAAAAAACGGGTGTCAACGTGAGATCTCTGTTTCGGAGGGCTATTTTCTCGATACACTTCGGAACGATCAATTACCTGATTACAGATTATATCCTGCCTGAGAGCCAGGTGGTTTATTACAGGAATATTCATGAACGGGTGCGGATCCTTGCCCCGTTCCTTACTTTCGACAAGGATCCGTATATCACGGTTGTAGACGGCCGTCTTTACTGGATTTATGATGCTTATACCACGTCGTCGCGCTATCCATACGCGCGGCCCTACAAAAAAGGCATTAATTACATGAGGAATTCCGTCAAAGTGGTCATTGATGCCTATAACGGTGATACAACTTTTTATACGGTCGGCGAACAGAGGGATCCGCTGATCCGCGCATATCAGAAGATATTTCCGGATCTTTTCGTGTCCTTCGATCGCATGCCGGAAGGCCTTCGAAGCCAGGTGCGCTATCCGCAGGATATTTTTGATGTCCAGGCCTCCATGTTCCGCATTTATCACATGAGTGATCCGGTCATGTTCTACAACCGTGAAGATGTCTGGGAGTTTCCCAGCGAGCGGGTCTTCGGTGCGGCTCAGACAATGGAGAGCTACTACACGATTTTGCGTTTTCCCGAAGAAAAACAGGAAGAATTCATCCTGATGATGCCCTTTACGCCTTCGAAACGCGACAATATGATTGCGTGGCTTTCAGGCAGGTCGGATAAAGAAAATTACGGAAATCTGCTGCTTTTCCGCTTTCCGCGCGGAGAGCTTGTGTTCGGGCCCATGCAGATTGAAGCGCGTATAGATCAAACCGCTGATATCGCTCAGCAGCTTGCGCTTTGGGATCAAGCCGGAACGCGGGTTCTGAGGGGAAGTCAGTTGGTCATCCCGGTGGAAAATTCAATTCTCTACATCAAGCCTCTATTCCTGCGCGCCGTAGAGGGGAAATTACCGGAACTAAGGCGTGTCCTCGTATCCGACGGAAACAGAGTGGTCATGGAAGAGGGGCTTCAGGAAGCCCTGGACAGTCTGTTGGGAGAAAACACCCCCCGTGCCGCTTCGCGTCAGGCCATAGAAGCTGCCGCAGCCTTACCCGTAAAGGACAAGAGCGGACGTTCGATTCAGGAGCTGGCTAAAAGCGCATTAGATCGCTACGAAAGGGCCCATCGTTTTCTTAGGGAGGGAAACTGGGCTAAATACGGCGAAGAAACAGAAAAACTACGCGATGACCTGAAAAAACTAAGCGATGCAGGCGTTGTTCGGCCGCTGGATAAAGACTAGCCAGGCTTTGGTTTAGTCACAACCCTTCCAAGTGTAGCGTTTCTATTGTTTCTGATATAGGTTCTAGGAAATTTACTTATTCCTTGACCTGAGGCCGTAAGGTCATTATGCTTCCGCTAAATGATTCGGGAGGTAAACGCTATGAGGGTGATGAACTGGACCAAGAACGAGGGCGTGGCCGTGATTACCATGACCAACGGAGAAAACAGGCAGAATCTTGTTTTTTCCCGGGAGCTCAACGCCACACTCGACGAAATCGTGGCTGACAAATTCGTCAACGCACTGATTCTGACTTCCAGTGACGAGAAGAATTTTTCACAGGGCATTGATGTTGAATGGATCTTGACGCAGCTGCAGAATAAGGAACTCACGCCGATTAATGAGTTCGTTGTCGGCATGAATGAAGTCTTTAAGAAACTGCTGACCATACCCATACCGACGATTGCGGCCATTAATGGACATGCCTTCGGCAACGGATCGATTCTATCATGCGCGTGTGACTTTCGCTTCATGCGCTCCGACCGGGGCTTTTTCTGTTTTCCGGAAGTGAATCTGGGGATTCCATTTCGCTACGGGATGAATGCTTTTATAAAAAAGGCCGTCCCTATGTATAAGCTCTCCGAGATGCAGTTTACCGGCAACCGTTACGGCGCATCTGAGCTGGAAGCGCACCATATTATCGTCAAAGCCTGTGCCGGCAACGACGAACTGATGGCGGAATCCATTGCCTTTGCGAAGACCTTTCAAAAAAAGCGCGGGATTTTCGGGGAAATAAAAAAGAGGCTATACAAAGATATTATCGAGACCATAGACACAGGAGACCCTGCGGAAATATCCGGAACCGGTTCTCTGATGATCTCAGATTGACGCGCAAAAAAACGGTGCTGTTTGATAATTCCGGAGACATCTTCATTTATGATCACCTCCCTCTACTCGTCACGATTCCTGAAAGTGTAAACATAACGAATTGGTGGAGGAGCAGTGTGATGATGAATACAGAGTATAAATATTGAAAAATATTTAAAAACATCCTTGACAACATGCACTTGTCTCTGCTATAAAAGTCCCACGCTTGGATCCGAAAGGACTGGGACGGAAGGAGAAAACACTTAGACATACTAAGCCTCTCGTCTTGCGACGGCAGGCTTTTTTTTATGGACAAGATGAAAGTTATTGAATCCATCAAAGAGATGCAATCTCACTGTGAGGCGTTAAGAACAGCCGGGAGAAGAATATCTTTTGTTCCCACAATGGGCTATTTGCATGAGGGCCATCTGTCACTTATGAGGGAGGCCCGCCGGTCGGCAGATCACGTCGTTATCAGTATTTACGTTAATCCAACACAGTTCGGTCCGAAAGAGGATTTATCAAAATATCCGCGTGATTTTGAACGAGACCACAAACTGGCTGAAAGTGCGGGTGTCGATGTAATCTTCTATCCATCCAATCATGAAATGTATCCGGAATGTTATCAGACTTATGTGGATGTGGAACATGTGACAAAAAATTTGTGCGGATTATCCAGAGCCGGACATTTTCGCGGTGTGACGACCATATGCTGTAAATTATTCAATATCGTAAAACCCCACAGCGCCATCTTCGGCAAAAAAGACTATCAACAGCTGGCAACGATTAAACGCATGGTTGCCGATCTTAATTTAGATTTGGAAATCATCGGTTTGCCGACCTTTCGTGAGCCGGACGGTTTGGCCATGAGTTCACGCAATGTTTACCTGTCTTCAGAAGAAAGACCTTCGGCCTTAACACTGTTCCGTTCTCTCAGGCTGGCGCAGAAGCTTTACGCTGATGGGGAAAGACGCGCGTCGGCCCTCATTGCAGCAGCTGAAGAGATCATCAAAAAAGCCCCTCATACAAATATCGATTATATCAAAATATGCGACGCGGCCTCCCTTGAAGATATCGGGCAGATTCGGGGAGAAGCGGTCATGGCATTGGCTGTGAAAGTAGGCAATACCAGGCTCATTGACAATTCCGTTTTTGGTGAAAACCTCGAAACGTAATGAATCTCTAACTGACAGGAGTGTACAAACGACCATGCAAAGAATGATGCTGAAATCCAAAATTCATCGCGCGACCGTTACGGATGCAGACCTCCATTATGAAGGAAGTATTACCATTGATGAAAAACTAATGGAAGAAGCCGACATGATCCCTTATGAAAGGGTGGACATTTTCGACATTAATAATGGCGAGCGGTTTTCCACTTACATCATCAAAGGCAAAAGGAATTCAGGAACGATCTGTCTCAATGGCGCGGCAGCCAGGAAGGTGGCTAAAGGAGATTTGATCATTATCGCGACTTTTGTCAACGTCGATGATGAGGAATCCAAAAAATGGAAGCCGAAGTGTGTCATGGTTGACGCTAAAAACAAGATAAAGAAAGTCCCAAAATAGTTAAATGTACGGAAGCCTTATCCGTCTTCAAGAGATAGGCTTCCGTGTTATTTTCGTCCGGTTGGATAAATCTGTTGAATTCCCGCGATCATCTGTGTTAACTCAGCTAATCGATCGAAATGAAACATCATAAATAGAATAACATTGGAGGCGTCATGGCTTTTCTGGAAGTGGATAAGAATCTCAAGTATAAAGTGGCGGATATTTCCCTGGCTTCGTGGGGACGCAAGGAAATGGATCTGGCGGAAAATGAAATGCCGGGTCTGATGGCGATAAGAAAAAAATACGGACGGAAAAAGCCATTGAAAGGCCTGAAAATCATGGGCAGTTTGCATATGACGATTCAGACCGCCATGCTCATTGAAACGCTGAAGGAATTAGGTGCGGATCTTCGCTGGGCTTCGTGCAATATCTTTTCCACACAGGATCATGCCGCGGCGGCTATTGCCAAAGCGGGATCGGCTGCGGTATTTGCCTGGAAAGGCGAAACACTTGAGGAATACTGGTGGTGCACTGAGCAAGCCCTGACGTGGCCGGACGGTTCAGGACCGGATTTGATCGTTGATGACGGTGGCGATGCAACGCTGATGATCCACCACGGCGTCAAAATAGAAAGCAATCCGAAACTGCTCAAACAAAAGATCGACAACAAAGAGTTTAAAATTATCGTTTCGCGTCTGGAGCGGGCTTATAAAAAAGATCCAGGCCGGTGGCGGCAGGTGGCATCAAAAATCCGGGGGGTATCGGAAGAGACAACAACCGGTGTGCACCGTCTCTATCAGATGCAGGCGACAGGCGAGCTGTTGTTTCCCGCGATCAATGTCAATGATTCTGTTACGAAATCGAAATTTGACAATCTTTACGGATGCCGGGAATCCCTGGCCGACGGTATCAAAAGGGCAACGGATATCATGATTGCCGGCAAGGTGGTTGTCGTTTGCGGCTACGGTGATGTCGGCAAAGGCAGCGCGCAGTCGATGCGTGGCTTCGGCGCCCGTGTCATCATCACAGAAATTGATCCGATCTGCGCACTTCAGGCGGCCATGGAGGGGTATGAAGTAAAAACACTCGACGATGTCGTTAAAATCGCCGACATATTTATCTCTGCGACCGGATGCTGTGATGTTATTACCGGTAAGCACATGGAGAACATGAAGGATGAGGCTATCATCTGTAATATAGGACATTTCGATAGCGAAATCGATATGCACTACCTGGAGACGAGCAAGTTTTGCAAGAAGAACACGGTAAAACCGCAGGTGGACAAATGGACGCTGAAATCGGGACGTTCAATCATTGTCCTGGCCGAAGGCAGACTGGTTAACCTGGGATGCGCGACAGGTCACCCCAGTTTTGTGATGAGCAACAGTTTTACGAATCAATGTCTTGCACAAATCGATCTGGCGACAAAAAAATATCCGATAGGCGTCTACACGCTTTCTAAAAAGCTTGATGAGGAAGTGGCCTTGCTGCACCTGGAACGCCTGGGAGCGAGGATCACGAAACTGAGTAAGAAACAGGCGGATTACCTCGGAATTCCTTTGGAAGGTCCATACAAACCCGAGCATTACCGGTATTAAATCCGGTGAAAAAAAGGCGGTCATTGTTTGACCGCCTTTTTTTGAACATCAGGTTCTCACCTTGTAAAACAAGAAGGCAGCAGCAGCGGAGAAAATGACATTGGCCGACCAGGCGGCGATGACTGGGGGGATTGTTCCGGATTGGCCTGATGCCATAAAAACGGCATGGACGATCCAATAGGAAAAACCGATTACGATGCCGACAGCAAGACTCTGCATGATCCCGCCACCTCGCTCAGATCGAAAAGAAAAGGACATGCCGATAAAAATCATAATGACCAT
>JAWOJC010000064.1:0-3024 GCA_046484315.1 Smithellaceae bacterium
GCGCGCGGCACTTCAATCATGGTGCCCACGGCGTATTTCACTTTAATGCCTGTTTCCGCCATGACTTTTTCAGCGGTCGCGACGATGATTTCTTTCTGGGAGGCAAGCTCCTTCACGGTGCCGACAAGCGGGACCATGATCTCGGGTCGCGCGTCCACGCCTTCTTTGGTGAGCAGGCAGGCGGCTTCAAAAATTGCGCGGGCCTGCATTTCGGTGATCTCCGGGTAAGTGATGCCCAGACGGCAACCGCGGTGTCCCAGCATCGGATTGAATTCGTGCAGGGAATCCACCTTGGCCTTGACCGCTTCGGGGGATATGCCCAGCTCATAGGCCATTTCACGCTGGCTTGCCTCTTCATGCGGAACGAATTCGTGCAGCGGCGGATCCAAAAGGCGGATGGTCACGCCATAGCCTTCCATGGCTTTGAGGATGCCGTAGAAGTCCTCGCGCTGCATCGGCAGCAGTTTGGCCAGCGCTTTTTTACGGCCTTCGAGGTTATCGGCCAGAATCATTTCGCGTACGGCTTTGATGCGGTCGCCTTCGAAGAACATGTGTTCCGTGCGGCAAAGGCCAATGCCCTGCGCGCCGAAGTTGCGGGCCACTTCAGCGTCATGCGGCGTGTCGGCGTTGGTGCGCACGTCGAGTTTGCGGACTTCATCGGCCCACTGCATGAGGATGCCGAAATCGCCGGAGAGCTCAGCCGGCCTTGTTTTTACTTCGCCCATCATGACTTCACCGGTGGAACCGTCGAGCGAAATGAATTCGCCTTCCCCGATGGTGATGTCGTTGATTCTGATTTCTTTGCGGGCATAGCTGATTTCAATTTCGCCGCAGCCGGAAACACAGCATTTGCCCATGCCGCGGGCGACCACGGCCGCGTGTGATGTCATGCCGCCGCGCTGTGTGAGGATGCCCTGCGCCGCCGACATACCCTTGAGATCTTCCGGAGAGGTTTCGATGCGCACAAGCACCACTTTTTCGCCGCGGTTGTTCCATTCTTCCGCGTCATCCGCGTTAAAGACCACGCGGCCGGTGGACGCGCCGGGAGAGGCGGGAAGCCCCTTGGTCAATACGTTTCGGGCGGCCTGGGGATCAAAAGTCGGATGGAGCAGTTGATCGAGGGATGCCGGATCAACACGCAGCAGCGCCGTTTTCTTATCGATGAGTTTTTCTGCAACCATATCCACCGCAATCTTGACCGCGGCGGCCGCCGTGCGTTTGCCGGTGCGGGTTTGCAGCATCCAGAGGTGCTCATCTTGAATGGTGAACTCAATGTCCTGCATTTCTTTGTAGTGATGTTCGAGTTTGGTATAGACATTGACGAGATCTCTGAAGGCTTGAGGCATGTATTCTTCCAGCGACGGGAAGGAGGCGGCCCGCATCTCTTCGGTGACGTTATTGTCGGCGGCACATCTGCGGGAACCCTCGAGGGTCACCTGCTGCGGCGTGCGGATGCCGGCGACGACGTCTTCGCCCTGCGCGTTGATCAGATATTCACCGTAGAACAGATTTTCTCCGGTGGCCGGGTCGCGCGTGAAGGCGACGCCGGTGGCGCAGCGTTCGCCCATGTTGCCAAACACCATGGCCTGCACGTTGACGGCCGTGCCCCAGTTGTCGTCAAAGCCGTTCATCTTGCGGTATAAAACGGCGCGTGCCGTGTTCCAGGACATAAAGACAGCGCCGATAGCGCCCCAGAGCTGTTCTTTGGGATCGGTCGGGAATTCGCGGCCCAGTTTGCGAACGATGATCTGTTTGTAACGGGCGACCAGTTCCTGCAGATCCGCGACAGTGAGGTCGAGATCGGCTTTCACGCCGCGTTCAGCCTTGAGTTCGTCCATGATTTCTTCGAACGGGTCGTGCGCGTCTTTGTCTTCGGGTTTGAGGCCCATCACCACGTCGCCGTACATCTGGACGAAACGCCGGTAGGAATCCCATCCGAACCGGGCGTTGCCGGATTTGCGGATGATGCCTTCAACGGTTTCGTCATTGAGGCCCAGATTCAGCACCGTGTCCATCATGCCGGGCATGGAGACGCGGGCACCGGAGCGTACGGACAAAAGCAGCGGATTTTTCGGATCGCCGAATGTGGCGCCCATGACGCGCTCGACTTTTTTAATGGCCGCGGTCACTTCCTTTTCCAGACCGGCGGGGATCTGTCTGCCGTTTTTATAGAACTCAATGCAGACGTCGGTTGTGATTGTGAATCCCGCGGGTACGGGAATTCCCAGTTTCGACATCACGGCCAGGTTTGCGCCTTTGCCGCCGAGAAGGTTTCGCATGTCGGCTGTGCCTTCATTGATCCCCTTCCCGAATGTGTAAACACGTTTTGCCATATCAGAATCTCCTTTAGAAAGAATTGCGTAAGTAAGGACTGAGTTTAATAGTTGAAATCTCAGATACTGTAAAGTATTTTTTCCTTCTCCAACGTAAAAACCCCCGCCAGTGGATGCGCGGGGGCTTTTACTTCTGGTACTATTTGTAGAGGGAAGGGGCTAGTTGATCAGGTTTTTAAGCGCATCGACCACCGGAGCGGTAAACAGGGCGATCAGAATGGTGTAAAGGGCGAAAGAGCCGACCGCTTCGCTTAAATAAACCTTGTTGTATTTACGTTTGATGGACACAATGATCAATCCGCCGATGATCAGACAGCCAAGGTGAAAAAACGGAAAGCTTGTGCTTCCGGTGGCGCTGAACTGCGCGAAACTGAAGGTGGCGGTGGTCAGGACAATGAAGCCGACTAAAAGAGCTGTTTGGAATATTTTTCTCATAATTTAATCCTCCTTATAAATCTGAAAGATTGACTGCCACTTTTTAATTATCAGGTATGAAATAAACGTGCCATTCGGGAAGTATCGTGAAAATAATTTATAAGTGTAAAGAATTGCTGGTATATTAATTATGGGCAATGTCGGGCTGGTGATGACTTGACCGCACAGGGCGCGGCGGTATTGAATGAAACGTTCAATTTAAAGCAAAAAACGAATAAAAGATTGAATCAATGACCGGCGTCGAAGTGCTTTCCTT
>JAWOJC010000159.1:0-3834 GCA_046484315.1 Smithellaceae bacterium
TTCCCCTTATAACGGTTGAATTCGCCCGCGTTAAACGCCGGCTTGTATTGGTCGTTCTTAATCAGGATTTTTGTTCCCGACGCACCGCAACCGGCAAGACACACACCAACCGTTAGGACAAGCAACAACGTTTTAAACACAGAGAATGTTCTCATCGCACTGGACCTCCTTGCAGAAAATATCGTCCAAAAGCGGACGACGAGAAAACGCAGAAACTATAATAGCCGGCATCGCCGCCTGTCAAGTGAAAACCCCTTCTCACGCAATCCGACAAGGGCAGGATCAATTCGCCAATGCCATAGAACCGCTTGAGCTTCATCCTGCGGATCAACCAAAACCGCTCAACAGGCCTCTGATTATCCGGTCTGATATTTGATATCGGGAGGTTGCCTATCTTGACAAAATCGACAATAAAACCGGAGCGAAATATAAAGCGGATAAAACCGCCGCCACAAAGCCTGCCGCGGTGATCATTCTGTCGGCCTTATCGACAACCCGATCCCAGTCGGCATTTTTCGCCGCGCGTCTCGTCGCGGTCAATAAAGCCGGAGCCAATAAAGCGCGCGTATCTTTTTGTGTTGCGATCTCAAACGAGGACATGTCCGTTGCCGTCTGCATAACCTTTACTCCATTTAACGTGTCTTACATCAGATACTTTCGAACGGAGGCGGCAATCACGCCGCCTATTTTCAGTTCTTCTCTGGGATGAATCGCGGGATAGGCCGGATTGGCAGCCTCCAGCACCACCGACTGCCCTTTACGCCGGAAGTATTTCATCGTCCATTGGCCATCGACTTCGGCCAGAACAATATCGCCGTTTTTCGGCTGACGATCACGTTCGACCACCACCAGATCTCCTTCCATGATGCCCGCACCGATCATCGAATCGCCGGTGACGCGCAAAAGAAAAGAGGTGTCCGGTTTATTCACGAGATAGTCATCCATGGAAACCACATCCCGCGTGCTTTCTTCCGCGGAGACGGGAAGCCCCGCCGCCACGTTGCCGACCAGCGGAATGCCGAAAGAAATACCCGTCAGCTTCAAATAGCCCTGGCCGTCCTTAACGAGTATGCCTTTTTCGATGAGCTTTTCGATCCAGTAGGAAACGACGCTTTTGGAACGAACCTCAAAGAGATCCATCATTTCGGCGTAGGTGGGCATGCGCTTGGTGCTGCGGTAAAAGGCCACCAGAGCCTGCTCAATGGATTTGATGTCTCGTGCTTTCTTCATGGCCGCTCTTATATAGAACGCACGTTCTAATGTCAAGCATTTTTTCTGTCGGCCTCATGGTAACACGCCGGACTACACAGATAACACGAAGACCGAAAGGATCGTCTGAGAGCTTTTCATACGGAGGGGGTACGAGTGCCTGCCCGTCACCGGAACTGACTACAGGCAGGCGCCCGGGCCGGTTGCGGCGGCTACCGGGTCATTGTGTATTTCTGTTCTTCTTTTGGAACATACCATTTGATGATGTTGTGCCCTATCCCGGCCGGCGCGGGCTCGACACCGCGGAAGCGGCTTGAAATGATGATGAGTTCGTCTGGCACGTATAAGAAGGTGTAGGGCTGATCTTCCGCCAGAATTTCCTGGAAGCGATCATAATACTTCTTGCGCAGCCCCTGATCAAATGTGCTTCGTCCCTGTTCCAGCATCTCGTCTGCTTCGGGGTTGTTGTAGGAAACAAAGTTGAGCTCCTGCGGCGCGGTTTTACTGGAATGCCAGACATCATACCCATCGGGATCCAGCGGAATCGTCCAGCCCAGAATCACCGCTTCGAAGCGCCGCTTGTTGATAAAATCCGTCACAAACGCGGACCATTCCACAATGCGGATTTTAACGCTGATGCCGACTTCTTTGAGTTGCCGCTGTATGATCTCGGCACATTTCTGACGCGTCTCATTGCCCTGGTTGGTGAGAATTTCAAAAGCAAACGGCTTTCCGCCCTTATCCAGAATGCCGTCGCCGTTGGTATCGGCCCAACCTGCCTCTTTGAGAAGCGCGCGCGCTTTGACCGGGTCATAGTGATAGATTTTGACCTGGTCGTTGTGCGCCCAGGTGCCGTGCTTATAAGGTCCGGTCGCGGGTTTGCCCAATCCGAGAAGAACCCCGCTGACAATTTCATCCTTGTTGATCGCATAGGACATGGCCTGACGTACGCGTTTATCCGTAAACAGGGGATGCTTCAGATTGTACCCCATATAGGTATAGGCAAACGCCAGATAACGGTACTTGTTGAAGTTCCGTTGAAACAGGTTGTTTTCCGTCTGGCGGGTGTATTGCAAAGGTGTAAGCCCCATCATCCCCAGATTTTGCGCGCGCAACTCCAGAAACATAGTGGCCGTATCGGGAATGATGCGTGTGACGCGGCCGTCAATGTAGGGGCGGCCTTCGAAATAATCATCGTTGGCAACCAGAACGATTTTCTGCCCCGCAACCCATTCCTTGAATTTATAGGGTCCGGTGCCGACAGGATGCCTCGAGAGCGGACTTTGGGTGATGTCTTTGCCTTCCAGAAGGTGTCGGGGCATGACCGCCTGTGACCAGCTGATCAGCGCAGGGGCAAAAGGCTTGTCATAGGTTACGCGAAAGGTGTAATCATCCAGGACTTCGGCCTTCTTGACTTTCATAAAATCCCCGCCGTAGGCCGTGGGCGTCTTGGGATCAATGGTGACAAGATAGGTGTAGAGGACGTCGGCGGCGGTAAACGGTTTGCCATCATGCCAGCGAACGCCTTTGCGCAGTTTGAAGGTAATGACCAGGCCACTTTGTGTAATTTCCCAGGATTCGGCCAGATCTCCGACAACATTCATGTCCTTGTCGTATTTAACCAAGCCGTTATAGACCAT
Organism: Smithellaceae bacterium; assembly: GCA_046484315.1. GTDB lineage: Bacteria > Desulfobacterota > Syntrophia > Syntrophales > Smithellaceae > UBA8904. The sequence continues at coordinate 2,850 of JAWOJC010000159.1, forward strand.
GCCGCCGATCGAATGAGAGGCGGAATCGGATGCCAGAATCGGAATCAGGTTGCTTGCATCCCCGATGTCGCCGCGCACCAGGATATCGCCATAGGCGGCCGGTCGGTCGGCGGGCGGCGTTTCGGACTGTGCCTGCGGCCGCGTGTCACACGCGGCTAATGCCAAAACGATCCATAGGATAATAAGGGGATGCAATTTGCGCATGGCATTTTCTCCTGAATCGAACACGGTTTAACATCTGATGATCATTGGATGCGCCGGTGCCTATTCCGGCTGGGTGGCCGCTTCCTGAATAAGGTCCGCCGCCTTGAGCTGTCGGTTGATCCGTTTCCAGTGCTTGCGCATAAATGCGTCAAACGCTTTGTCGTCGTAAAACGCAGGCAGCATACTGATGCGGTCCAGGGCTTCAAGGTATTCTTTGTCTTTAGCCGCAGTCCGGAAGGCCTTTTCAATTTTTCCGGCCGCTACGGGATCAATCTGGGCCGAAGCCAAAACGGCAAAGACGGAATCATTGGCATAATCATACCCCAACTCCATCATGGTGGGAACGTCCGGATACATCGGCACCCTTTTTTCACTGGCCATGGCCAGAATCCTGGCCTGTCCCGCCCGAACCATCGGAACAAACTCAGATGTCAGCGCCGCGAAATCCGCATGCCCCCCCAGAACCGCCGTGGCCGCTTCAATGCTGCCTTTATAGGGAACATGGATCATCCGCAGATCGTCTCTGAAAAGAATTTCCATCACCGTCGCATGCTGGGTGCTGCCCACCCCGGCTGACGCGAATTTGATTTTACCGGGATTTTTTCGTGCGTCATCGACCAGTTCGGGCAGTGTTTTCCAAGGTGCGTCGCCTCTGACACCTGCTGAGCCTGACCACACGCCACCTTCGCCCTTCTCCATCTCCGGTGCCATGGCAATGGGCAGGTGCTCCCATGTGACCAGGTCGCGGCTTCTCGCGTGTCCCCAATGCATGGGACCCCAC
>JAWOJC010000163.1:0-7097 GCA_046484315.1 Smithellaceae bacterium
TACGGACCAGCTCCAAAATAAACGAGGCATACGCCATGCCTGAAAAAACGACCACGTATTTGTAGATGGAAACGATGAGCCGCGCGATGCCCGTTTCGCCGAAGATCTGCTGCAACGCCGGATAAAAAGTCGGGAAATCGTTTCTTCGCCAACCGAGCACCAAAAGAGGAAAAGCCACAAGAGCAATCGCGTAGAATATTTTTCGCTTCGCTTTTAGAACATCATAGTACTTGTAGGCAAAAAATCCAGCCACGTAATAGGGAAAATATACTTTAACTTCGGACAATGCAAAAATATCGGCCGATGCGAGACGGGAAACCAGGATGGCCGCAATGACAAAATAGTTTTCCCAGCGGGTCCAATGTTTAACCTCGACGAGCTTAAGGACGAGGAAAAGAAACGTACTGTTGATAAACAGCACCCACAAGAACCACAGTCCGCTCCCCGGCGCCTTGACCACTCCCCATAAGTAAGCAAACGGATTCACACCCTGAGAAATATGATAAAGGCCGTAACTCACCAGCGCCCAGGCAAAAAAGGGTACGATGAGACGCAGGGTGTTTTTTTTCAGATAACCGGCCAGAGTGTTTTTAAGCTGCAGGGACAGAATAAAACCACTCAAGAGCATGAACAGTGGCATGACCCAGGGGAACAGGGTTAAATAAACGCGATTGTTGTCGTGATCGGGATCATTGACCTGGATGGCATGAATAAATACGACACAGATGATCGTCAATCCTTTTAAAGCATCAACATGATGATTGCGCCCGGACGCGAGCGCTGCATCAACGTTCAGAAATCTTTTTATTCTTTTCCAAGTCACCATAACCACTTCCCCGCTGATGTCCCCGCATGCCGACAAGCACCTTTCCTGTTAAAGCACCCCCAAGGCCGCTTTACGTTCCATGTCATCACGGACATCCATGATTGAAGGCCAGATAGCTGACACGCCTTCCTCAATGACAATACCGGATTACCGACCGCCCTCATTTTTGCCGCTCAATAACATATCGACTCAATTATTAAAACATGATTTTTCCCTTTATCTGTGCTAGATCTCCTTGAAAAATGAAGGAAAAGATTTCAAGCATGCGCAAGATTGCTGTGGTGATCCCCAAATACGGCCTGGTCGGCGGCGCGGAACAGTTCGTTTCTCAATTGACCGGCCGTCTGCACGCGGACCATGCTTGTCATTGCTCCGTGTTCGCCAACCGCTGGGAAGGCGGGCACCCGGACATCGCTTTTACTAAAATCCCCATTGTGAGTTTTCCGAAGTTTTTAACGACACTGAGTTTTGCCTGGTTTGTCCGCAAGCGGGTTTTGGCTGGATCGTATGACTTGGTCCACACGCATGACCGGATCTTTGCCGCCGATCTGTTCACACTCCACGGCATCCCGCACCGCTACTGGATTGAAAATGTCCGCAAAAAAAGACCGAGCCTCTATGATGCCGCAACCGCCTGGATGGAAAAAAAACTGGTCTACGAAGGCGGCTGCCGGAAATTCGTCGCCGTGTCAAATCTGACGAAAGATATTTTTCTTCGTCAATATTCCGTTGATCCGGAAAAAGTCGTCGTGATTCATCCGGGCGTGGAACCCCGAGACTACCTTCGATCAGACCGAAAAGTCGCAAGGGCCGAAATTCGGGGCGAATACGGCATTTCAGAAAATGAGCGGGTCCTGGTCTTCGCTTCGATGAATTTTGAAATCAAGGGCCTCGATGCGATTATTGAAGCCCTGGGGCTTCTCAAAAATCGGGGGGAGGCCTTTCGCCTGATTGTCGCGGGAAAAGGCAACGCAGCCAAGTATCAGCGGCTCGCGCAAAAGGCGGGTGTCGACGATCGTATTATCTTCACCGGCCGACTGGCCAAAGATGACCTGATCCGCCACTACCTGGCGGGTGATGCCTATATCATGCTGTCGGCGTTTGATACGTTCGGCATGGTGGTTCTCGAAGCCATGGCCGCCGGTCTGCCGGTCATTGTCAGCGGCAACGTCGGCGCCAGGGACGTTGTGCGCGAAAGTGAAAACGGTTTTGTGATCGACAATCCCGCGGACACGCAAGACATTGCCGCGAAAATTCAGTGGGTGACGGATCCGGCAAGGCGCGCGGCTTTATCGCAGGCGGCGCTTACGACCGCCCGGCAAAACTCATGGGCTGTAGCGGCTGAAAAATATTCACGGCTTTATGACACTATCCTCGCCGAAAAGAAGGAAAGGGCGGCTGGTTAAAATATGGATGTATCCGTCATCATCGTATCCTATAATACAGCAGATCTCACGCTCGGGTGCCTGACCTCCCTGAAAGCCGCCGCAGGAGAAAAGGAAATTTTCGTCATCGACAACGCATCCATCGACGACACAGTAAAAAGTATCCTTCGGGCCCATCCGGATGTCACTTTGATTCTAAATGAATCCAACCGGGGCTTTGCCGCTGCCAACAATCAGGCGCTTCCTTTGTGCCGGGGGCGATACATTATTTATCTGAATCCCGATACGGTTGTGCAACCCGATGCGATTGTCAAAGCCGTCGCCTTCATGGACGCGCAACCGGACACCGGCCTGGCCGGCGCGAACCTGCGCAACCCCGACGGAACGCTTCAGGAGTCGGTCTCCTACCGGTATCCTTCGCAAAATTACACGCGTGGCGAAACGGACGGACTGGCAGGCTCCATTGCCTGCGTGATGGGCGCGTTTATGATCGCGCGCAAGGGGCTGATCGACGAACTACGGGGATTCGACGAGGATTTTTTTCTCTATGGCGAGGACCAGGATTTATGCTGGCGCATCCGCCAAAAGGGCTTTGCCATCGGCTATATTGAAGATGCTGAAGTTTTGCACTGGGGGGGTCAAAGCGAGAAGAGTACATCACGACCCGCCGTATTTGAAAAGAAGTTGCGCGCGGAATATCTCTTTTACGCCAAACACTACCGCCCGGAAACGATCAGGCGCATCAAACGGCTGGATGCCTTCAAGGCCAGATACCGGCTTTTCACCCTGCGCCTGACGGGCTTATTTGCCCGCGACAGGCAGGGGCACGCAAACAAAATCGCCTGCTACCGAATCGCTCTGGCTCTGGCGACATCTTAAGGAAGAGAAATGGTCATTTTATTTGTCATCCTCGCCTTCTGTATCATCTTCGTCCTCTCCGAAACGGGCATGCGTTTTTTAGTTCGCCACCCGGAAGTACTGCGTCGTCTGGATCATGGCTTGCAAAACTCAATGGGCTATCTCTATGTCCAGGGAGAACGCAAAGTGATGCAGTTTCTGGAGGGCTGCGGCCGCTATTCGCCGGATCTCGGATACACACTCAAACCCGGATCGTTTACCTTTTCTGAAATTGAGTTTGAAAACCGGTATTTCATCAATTCGCTGGGCGTGCGTGATACGGAAGACGCACTTACGGGTCCGGAGATTATCTTCCTGGGTGATTCTTACGCACTGGGTTGGGGTGTTGAACAGGAGGAAACCTTCACGGCGCTTGTCGGAAAGAAGACCAGGCGCAAAGTCCTCAACACCGCCATCCCGTCTTACGGAACGGTGCGTGAAATGCTCATGCTCGAAAAAACCGACCGCTCGCGGCTGAAATGCCTGATCATTCAGTACTGCGGTGACGACTATGATGAAAACCTGCGCTATGTTGAAAACGGCAACCGGCCTCAGATCATGCGCGAGGAAACCTTCCGGAAGCTCGTCTGCATCCACAGCCGTCCCAAAACGTATTTCTTCGGCAAATATGTCTGGATGAAAATCCAAAAAAAAACGGGTGAACTGATAGCGTCAACCGGAAAGAAAGAACCTTCCGGACCGGCCGCTGCCGACGCGGATCTTTTTCTCCACGTTCTGCGTCAAAACGAAGCCCTGCTCAAAGGCGTTCCTATTGTTGTGTTCGAACTCAACGGCATCCGTCAAACCAACACCTTTACCGGGCTGCTGAAGCAGCGGATGACAGAGGAATCCAACCCGTCTTTTATCCGGCAGATGATTGTTGTGGATCTGACGGCGTATTTGCGAGACGAACATTTCTATATCCTCGACGGCCACTTAAACCCGGCCGGCCATATCATGGTCACAGATGTGCTTTGCCGAACCCTGAAGGAGGCGGGAATCGAATGAGTGACCGGATCGGAACCTGCACTGTCTGCGGCGACAGACATTTTTCACTGCTCATGGAATGTCCTCCCTGGCGTGTTTGGAAATGCGCCTCTTGCGGTCTGGGGATTCTGGATCCAAGACCCGACCCCGATGAGCTTTCGGCATTATACGACAAGGTCTATTTTGACGGACACTATGCCGGGGAACTGACACTCGAATCCGACGATCTTACGCACCGGTTGAAGCAGGAAGATCACCGCCTGCGTTTCTTTCATCGATTCAAGAAGAGCGGTCGCCTGCTGGATATCGGCTGCGGACGCGGCTATTTTCTGCTGGCCTGCCGCAAACAGGGATACACCGTGGAAGGCCTTGATGTTTCAGACGCGGCTGCAAAACATATCCGTGACGCCTTTCAAATACCGGTGCATGTCGGCGACGTCCAGACTATGACCTTGCAGCAAGGCCGGTTTGACATCATCACCCTGTGGCATTCTCTGGAGCACACCCCCGATCCTAACGCATATATTGCCGCTGCACACAGTTGGCTTGCAGACGACGGCATTTTGGTGGTTGACGTGCCGAATGCCGAAGGGTACGATGCGCGCCATTACAGGGACTCATGGGCGCACTGGGATCTGCCGTTTCACTTCTATCACTTCACGCCCCGCTCCCTTGAAGCCCTGCTCAACCGGCACGGCTTTGAAATTCTCCGGCGGAAAACGTATCTGTCGGACTATGTGAAAGAAAAACTGCAGACGGCGGCCGTGCCTTCCGCTTTAGCGAGAATTATCGCGAAGTTTTACACCGGCGGAAGTTTCGCCGTGGTCGCCCGGAAAAGGATGTAAACTATGGGTGCAAAACGTTATCTGGACACACTTTTATCCGACGGAACCTTCCGCTTTGACAGGCTTTCCATCGCCGGCATTGACAACGAACCGGTCGCCCGGATTTTCTCCGACAAGGTTCTCGAGCAGGAAATTTGTCTGCTGGCCCGGGACATAAAAAACGGCGATGACTATCTCACCCTGCTCAGTACACGTCTGATGCAAGCCATGCAGAACAAAAGCCCTCTGCCGGTCGTGCGCTTTGCAGACGGAGAATACGCATTTTACAATTACACACTCGACTGCAACGGTCTTTACCGGCAGGCCGAGTCCGTTTCAGCCATCCGGGAAGCAATACCCCGACACGCAGCAGCGCTGCATGATCTGTCCCTTCACGGACTGCTCGCCCCGCTGGTCTATCCGGGGAATTCACATCTCCGACGGTCCGGCCTCCGTGCCCTCTTCGGAAAGAAACCGGATTCGGGCGGCGCGGATTTTCTTGAATTTCTAAGCCGGCAGACGATTGCACTGACCACTGCCAATTATGTCCCCTTTTATGCAACCTACGCTTACCTGACGTCTGCGGCCTTTGCGGACATGATGAACGGCCGGCATCTGGTCATCCTGAATTCGGATTTCAACGAAGCCAGTTGCCGAAACTGGTTTGCCCGCCTCAACAGCCGTCCCGACATCACCTTCGTACCCATCCCGCCCGAGTATGTCGCCACCCGCTGGGATAGCATGAAAAAGGATGTTCTATCGCAAGTACCGCCGCACGCGGATCTGTGCCTTACCGGCGCGGGGGTCGGAGCGCTTTTGATTTGCCGGGATGTTGCGCAGACATTTTCCATACCGGCCGTGGATGCGGGTCATGTTCTGAACATGATGAACGACCGCGTGGATAAATCCAATGGCGCGCGTCTTTACACGCTGAGAAAAGGCCATGAATGATCCTTTAAAATCCTGCCGCCTGCGTCTGCGTCAATGGCAAAACGACCGGCGGCTGCACCGGGAGCGCGATTACTACAACACGCTTTTCCGACAAAGGAATTTAAGCATTCCCGACGACGACGTTCTGCGCGCCGACCTGAAAAAAATCTTTCCCGGTATTGTTCCTAAATCCAAAGGGCAACTCAATATAGTCGCGATCTACCGTCATTATAACTGGGAGAATTATTCGCTCAAACCCGCATTGGAAAAATTCGGCACAGTCCTGCACTACGACTGGGGCGCGCATTTTAATGTATCAGCCAAAAGCTGGAGACGTTCCGTTAAAGCGCAAATGAACCGGGCGCTTCTGGAAACCGTTCAAAGTTGGGCTGTAAAAGACAGGCCGGATATCATCTTCATGTATGTGTCGGGTGAAGTGATTGAACCGGATGTTCTTGCCGCCCTGCGGGCGCACGGCGCTCCACTGGTGAATCTGGCGCTCAATGACAAGGAACATTTCGTGGGAAAAATTCGCGCGGGCCGGGCATTCGGCGCGAAAGACATCTGCCGGTATTTTGACCTGTCCTGGACCAGTACCGAAGACGCGCTGGCCAAGTATGTTGTGGAGGGCGCAAATCCGCTGTACCTGCCGGAAGGCGCTAATCCTGATATCCATAAACCATACGACGTTGACCGAACCATCGACGTGTCATTCGTCGGCCAGCGTTACGGAAACCGCCAGGCGGTCATCGACGAACTCACCCGCAGAGGCATTGTTGTGGAAGCCTACGGTTTCGGCTGGCCCCGAGGCCCGCTTAGCATTGAAGAGATGGTCAGGCTTTATTCCCAAAGCAGGATCAACCTGGGTTTCGGCGGCGTGGAGGGCCACAGGGACACTTACTGCCTCAAAGGCCGTGACTTTGAAATCCCCATGAGTGGAGGCCTCTATCTGACAGAAGATCATCACGAACTTTATCACGCATTTCGGCCCGGAAAAGAAATTCTTACCTACACCGGCATCGACGATCTCGAACAAAAGATCCGCTACTACCTGGCGCACCCGGACAAAGCGGACGCTGTAAGAAAAAAAGGCTTTGAGCGCGCGCGGCAAGAACACACCTGGGAGGCACGCTTCAATAAAATTTTTGATTTACCGGGATTGCTTCGCTGACGCATTTGGATCGTTACCCGGTTATTTTCATAAACATATCCACAAATAACAGCAGCAACAAGCCTTGCAAACAACAG
>JAWOJC010000205.1:0-2663 GCA_046484315.1 Smithellaceae bacterium
ATGAGGACATCATCGCCCGAACCGCCGAAGATAGTCGTGGCTGTATTGAGCGAAGCGATCACTTCTTCTCCGCTGAGGGCAGTCGCCCGGTAAGATGTTTTGTCCGCTTCAAGGAGGTGCAGATAATTTCCGAAGCTGTCATAGAGCGTCTGCAATTCTGGTGTAACAGGCAAACTGCGGCAATAATCCGCAAATATTTCGTTGCCTTTCCAATCTTCAGGCAGAGAGTTCTTTGCGATGTAGCGATTGAATTCCAGCAGATCGCTCATGCCGGATACGGCATTGACGGCGATGGCGTCCGAAAAGTGCTGTTCGAGCTGGGAGTAATCCCACGCAATGGAATTGTCTTCGCCGATAACCAGTTCAATCTTGTCGACCAGCGGCGCAAATACCGTCTCAAATCGCGTTTGATAGAACAGAGACTCATAGACGCTCTCACGCAATGCCTCATAGGATTGATTCAAAAGGGTCAGTTGTTCCGCCGGGAAACTGATCGCCAGCATATCTGATGAGACCCCCATGCCCATCTGCGCCGTTGCGCCTTCCCCGCTTCTCTGACCCGGAAATGCAAAGAAGTATCGCCCGTTGAATGCTTCGAGAATATGCAGCTTGTGGCTCCACTGTTCAATCAATGCCCGATACTCCGGCGTCAAGGAAGTATTCTCCACATCGCGCACATAAACAGGAGGATCATAGACAGTCCCTCCGCCTGAGCCGCCGCTTCCCCCTGAGCCTCCGCCGGAACCCGGCTGGATGATCGTGTTGTCGTACCGCCTCACGCTGCCGAACCCATCATACCGGATGTGGTAGAACGGATCGCGGTCATCCATGGTGGCCGCCATGCCCGATGTATCCACCCAAGCGTAAAGCAGTTGATCCATCAGCGCCAGTTGCTCGTTGCGGGTCGTTGCCTGGCTGTACTGGGTCAGTAGATTCTGAAGGGTAGGAGACAGGCTGGCCGCTTCATGAAGGTCGCGCACCAGGCCGCTCCCCTTTGCATCCGGGAGCGCTTCCACCTCCGGCGATACCGGCACCGCATCCATAAACTCCCGGTTGGCCGTATCGACCTTGAGATACACATCCGCCGTAGCGCCGGTTGCGCCGTCGGCTTTCGTATAAGTGCCTGTGCCGTTGATGCTGTTGCCATCGGGAAACGTCTGACGGGTGTTGCTCATGCTTACATCCAAACCGGTAATGCCCAGTTCACCCAGAGTGTGCAGTTCATCCGCCTGCGAAACCCCGTCTGAATTTACAATGTCAATAAGACCGTTGTCCAGTCTCAATGAGCCCCTCTACCACATCAATGACGGATTATACGAGCCGGGGGAGGCGTGTTGGCGTATAGCATACCAAAAGGGTCCATTTGACCTTCATGAGTTAATTGACGATTTCTGCAACTGGTATGACAGGGCGATTGAACTGAGAGGATATCAACTTACTACGAATGTCAGCCCAGATCTACCCAGATTTTTTGAGGGTAACATACTGATGCTTGGTTTTCTTCTCTGGGATCTCGCCTGTTTCACGCAGACCTATCTCGGCGCCGGTGGAGTAAAACTGGCAATTCATTCAGAGCCGCTTAAAGGAAATTGGCATACCATCTTTTTCTCTTTCACCGTTCCTGGCCTTGGTATCCCACTCGCAAAGGAAAAAACCCTCTTCCTGCCGAATCACAAAAACAAAACTACGAAAAAGAAAAGGGTTACGAATCTTTATTATGCAGGAATGATCGCCGGAGTATTTGACGGCATTATCCGCATACAAAATGAAATAGGTTTCGGTACAAAATATATCGCACAAATATGTTTACAAAACAAAGCCTGACAGATTTTACAGGCTGGATTTACTTTTATTCAAAGAGGTTCACAGTATGAAAATGGATGATATCAGGGCCATTGCTAGAAAACAGGGAATTAAACCGGGAAAAATGAATAAGGCAGCGCTGATAAAGACAATACAGATCAAGGAAGGGAATGTTGATTGTTACAAGACAATAACAGATTGTTCCCAGCTGGATTGCTGCTGGCGACAGAGTTGTCAAAAATAGGAAAACGGATAAGGAAAATTGATTGTTACTGTCGGCAGAAACAATCCCGTTGTGGGAGAAACTGCTGACATATTGGTTGCGGCTTTTTAAATGCCACAGGCAAGAAAAGATAAGTTGCAATCATATTTTAAAAATGGATTCTTATCCAAAATAAGAATCCGCATTATTCAGGAGTACGGAAATGGCTCAAGGAAAAGTGAAGTGGTTTAACGAGGCAAAAGGCTATGGTTTCATCGAGCAGGAAAGCGGTAAGGATATTTTTGTCCATTACACATCAATTCAAGCAGAGGGTTTTCGCTCCCTCACTGAAGGAGAAAGAGTCATTTTTGACATCTCCGACGGTCAAAAAGGTGAAATGGCGACCAATGTTGTCCGCCTTTGATCAAAGAGCGGGATGGTAGGTTTACCGCCTGCCATCCTGGTTTCCAGACCGGTCGCCACAAAAAATACCGGCTGAAAACCCGGCTCAGGTCTGCTTTTTAATACTTTAGTGGCCGAGGCCGCGCCGGCGAGCATCCTCCCCCTGGGCGACGCCACCCCCGCCGCGGCCCAGGCCTTCGCAGCCGTGAAGGCCAAGGTCGACGACTACTTCACCCGGTGCCTTCTGGCCGCCTTC
>JAWOJC010000246.1:0-9005 GCA_046484315.1 Smithellaceae bacterium
CATATTTCATCAGCGGATGGTTGGTCTTGGTGATGTTGCGGATGGCCGCAAATGTCGCATCCACAGGACCGTTGCCGAAGCCCGCGTCCCGAACAATGTCTTTTCCCACCTGCATCTCCATGGTGGCCGTGGGGATGGCGACATTGCCGCTTACCACGTTCAGGTATACCAAATTGTACTTGTCTTCGACCCGGTAAATTTCCTCGTAGAGAATCGCTTCCAAATCTTCATCATAAATGTCTTTTTTGACGTCGGCCAGATCTTTGACGCGTGCCGCAACCTTGGTAATCTGTTCGTCGGTCAGGGTGTAGCCCATTTTTTTCAAATGATGCGATATGGCGTTCCGTCCGGAGTGCTTGCCCAGGACGATATGCGTATCCGAGATGCCGACGGACTGAGGCGTCATGATTTCATAGGTGATCTTTTCCTTGATCAGGCCGTCTTGATGGATACCGGACTCATGGGCAAATGCGTTGGCGCCGACAATGGCTTTGTTCGGCTGCACCGGAATGCCGGTGATCTGGGTCAAAAGGCGCGATGTTTTGTAAATCTGATCGGTCTTGATTCTGGTGGTAAGACCGTACAGATCTTTGCGCGTGGCCAGCGCCATGACAATTTCTTCCATCGCGGTATTGCCGGCGCGCTCACCGATACCGTTAATCGTGCATTCCACCTGTCTTGCGCCGTTACGGATCGCGGCAAGTGAATTGGCCACCGCCAGGCCAAGGTCGTTGTGACAGTGAACGGCAATGATGGTGTCGCCCATATTTTTCACGTTGGCGAACAAATACGCGATCAAATGACCGAATTCCTCGGGGATGGCGTAACCGACCGTGTCGGGAATGTTCACGGTGTTGGCGCCGGCATCAATGACGGCTGAGACCATTTCCACCAGGTAGTCTTTGTCCGAACGGGTGGCGTCCATCGGGGAGAACTCCACATTGGAGGTATAGGAGCAGGCCAGCTTCACGGCATCCACCGCTTCCTTGAGCACTTGCGCACGGCTTTTTTTGAGCTGGTATTTCAGATGGATATCCGACGACGAAATAAACGTGTGAATACGCGGATGCGCCGCGTCGCGGATGGCCTGCCAGGCCCGGTCGATATCCAGTTTGTTGGCGCGCGCCAGCCCCGCCACCTGGGATTTCTTGATTTCACGGGCGATCTGCCGCACCGCGTCAAAGTCTCCTTCGGAAGCAATGGGGAATCCCGCTTCGATAATATCGACGCCCATTTTTTCGAGTTGTCTGGCCAGGATCAGCTTTTCTTCCGTGTTCATGCTGGAACCGGGTGACTGTTCTCCGTCTCTCAAAGTGGTGTCGAAAATATAGACGCGGTTTTTATCTTTTTTCATATCGGGCTCCTTTCCCATGTGTCTGATCAGAAAATCTGTAAAAAATTATTTAAAAAAAAGGCCGTGGGGTGTCTCTGCCCACGGCCTTTTTAGGTAATCAGTTCTATTGCTAGTTCAGCGACGACCTAAAAACGAGGGGCAGGCGGCCTTAAGTAAAAGGCGCAGAAGGGCGAGGCCCAGAAGCAGGGTTAAAAGCGCGCTTGCCGTGATCGTGATTGTCGCAAAACCAAACATGTTTATCCTGTCTACGTGTTTGAAAAAAATATCGGTCACCTTAATGCAAAACTTAAATGTTGTCAAAATATTTTTTGGGTCGGGCCGGTCTTGCCGGAAGGTCAGGACGCGGAGCGGCACAAAATCCTTCACAATCGGGATCAGATGTTGTAGCATGCGCCTGCGCGTCAAACCTGTTTGCCGTTTCCAATCCGGGCCGGAAACGCAATGCCGGAAGGGAATCAGCAGGCAGTCCAAGCCGATTGCCGTCAAGGGAGGGGACATGAACGAATCATTGAATAAAGCCAAAGTATCCATCCGTCTGGCTGACGGGACGACCATCAAAGGACTGCTCAATATCGGAAAATACAACCGCCTGTCGGATTTTCTCAACTCCAAGGAGGCTGAGCCGTTTTTAATTGTCTATGATGCGTCGATGGCCGGTACGGCTGGCAAGGTGGTCATCATCAACCGCAGCCACATTGCCTGGGCCGCGCCGGAATAGGGCGCCAGGTCGTCAGTCTTTTTGTGCCGCCATCTTTTCCGTAATCCAGATAGTGAGTATGCCGACCGCCATGATGAGAACGGCCCATACGACCTGCGCGCTGAAATCCGGAAGAATGAAGGAGTAGCCTTCAACCAGCTCCTTGCCTCCACGCATCATCGGATGTCCGCTTGCGTCAAGACGGATGATCGCTTCTTTCCAGGGCCACAAGGTTAAAAGGGAGCCCAGAATGAATCCGGTCATGGTGGCCAGCGTTTCGGCGCGGAATGTCCGGAAAAGCCAGGACAGGACATGCGCGAAGGCTACCAGGCCCGCCCCCGCGCCGATGGCCACGGGAAGCAGAACTTGCAAATTCAGTGTGCTCACCGCATCAATCACCACCAGTTCGTAGTTGCCCATCAGGATCAGCACAAAAGAGCCGGAGAGTCCGGGCAAAATCATGCTGCAAATGGCCACCACACCGCAAAGGACCAGATAGATAAAGGAGTCGTTTTGTGTGGCGGGGCTCAAAAGTGAAATGGCGGGGGAAATGGCGGTGCCGATGATAAAGCCTAGCATCACGGGGAGATTCCACCGGCCAATGGTTCTACCGACAAAAAAAACAGATGCCAGGATCAGTCCGAAAAAGTAAGACCAGATGAAAACGGGATAATGGTCGAACAAAAAGCGCAGAAGTCTGGCCAAAGAAAAAATGCTGATGGCCGCGCCGATAAAAACCGCGATCAGGAAATAAAGGTCCGTGTGCTCGGCAAACGCCTTCCATCGTCCTTTTATAAGCAGTTTTACCGCCGTGATGTTGAAGGATTTAATGGCGTCGATGAGCCTCTGGAATATGCCGGTCAAAAGCGCGATGGTTCCTCCGGAAACACCCGGAATGACATTGGCCGCGCCCATACCCATGCCTTTGGCCATGACAATGAGGTAATCTTTAATCATGAATATTTCCTGCCTTTCCATTTCGCGTTGATCTGCTGCCGTATGGGCTAAATCCCCTCCCCATGCTTCGACGTGTGGACATATCATAAGTTTTTGTGTTTGAAATTAAAAATGATGAGCCGTTTTTTTCCGCGGCAGTGGGAAAGAGCTTTTATTGCATGGACGATTCGTTGCCGATGTCCAGAATTTTATCCACGTTGAAGATCCGTTTTTCACGGCGGGTCAAACAGAAGGCTTGAAGTCCCAGATAGGGGTATCCTTTATATTCCATTTCACCGATGAAAAGCGGCTGAATCATCCGGCGTGATTTTTCGTCCTGCCCTTTGAGATAAACAATTTCAATATTTCTCTTTTCAGCAATTGCGCTTTCGATGATTTTCAGCTTGTCTTCCCGGCCCAGTGTTCTGGCGGACTGAGCATATTGTATGGATGTGAGAAATTTCACGACTTGCCAGTCCATCATAATGTGGCTCTTTTTCAGCGGCTGTTTGAGGACCATGCCGGCCAGCGTTGTGCACCGTGAAAGCGCCACATACATCTGGCCGTGGGCGAAGGTGCCGCGGCCGACATCAATGATGACGTTTTCAAAGGTTTTTCCCTGACTTTTGTGAATCGTGACGGCGAAAGCCAGGCGGACCGGATATTGGGTAAAGGACCCGACCTCCTCGGAGCGCAATTCGTTGTCTTTGAGAAAAAAGCGATAGATCTTCCAGGTGTAGGGAGAAATGCGGGCTGTGTCGCCATTGTCCAGGTCGGCCACAATGACGTCGTCGCCTTCGTCATCTTTTTCAAATTTGCGGATTTTGCCGATTGTGCCGTTGATCCACTGGCCGAATGAGTCGTTGTTGAGCAGCATGATCTGCGCGTTTTTCTTCAACTTCAGTTCGACCGCCGTGGGCAGATACTCCTTGCCGAAATCACCCTGAATGATTCCCGCGGCTTTCCAAGCTTTGCCCGGCAGTTCGGCCAGTCGCTTTTCGTTAATCGTGTCCGCCAGCGCGTTGGTGCTGGTCAGTGATATATAAAAGGACCCCTCCGAAGGTTCAAAATCGGGTTGGCAGCGTGTGTTGAATTTTGCCAGATCGTCATCGGAAACGGTCCGGTTGCGGATGGTGTTGAGGAGGCGGACAAATTCATCGTCTTTCTGGCGATAGACTTTTTCGAGTTCGACATACTCGATGTTAAGCTGATCGAAAACCTTCGCGCTGAAAAAATAGGGTGTCGAGTAGTGATTTCGGAAGATTTCCCGTTCTTCGGAGGTGACGACCGGCGGTAGTTGATACAGATCCCCGATAAAAATCATCTGAATCCCTCCGAACGGCAGCTTTTCATCCGGGCCGTTGAAACGCAGGAATTTATCGATACAGTCGAGCAGATCGGCGCGCACCATGGAGACTTCGTCAATCACGATGGTGGTGAGTTTGTTGTAAATGGTCGGTTTGCCTTTTTCAGTTTTCTTTTTCCTTTTAATAGAGGAAGGTGTCACGCTCGGCTTGAAATGGAAGAAAGAATGAATTGTCTGGCCGGAAACATTGACCGCGGCCACACCGGTGGGCGCCAGGATGACTACTTTTTTTCTTGTGATATCCCGAAAATAGGATAGGAGTGTGGATTTTCCCGTGCCCGCACGTCCTGTGACCATAATATTGCTGGCTGTTTCTTCCATCAGCGCTATGGCCCGCAGGAATCCAGCATTAAGGTCGATTTCGACAGGTTTTGTGTTTTGGTTCATGTGACTTTTTTTCCTCAATCTCGGATCTGATAGACACAATTCATCCGCGCAATCAACATTAATTATTTGTTTTCAGGTGCCGTTTGGGCGGACCGGGACGCAATGCCTCTATGAAATCGGGCCTTTCCCCTGATCGTTCATGTCAGGGTTGCAGGCACATTTGCTCTGCACGAAGGAGCCGTCAATGATGAACCTGCCCTCATACGGGTGTGATCTTGACGTTTGTCTTGCTGCTCATTGAAGAAAATATTTGACAAATTGGGGACTTGGTAATAAAGTCGCCCGAAATTTGCCTCGAAGCGCTATCAGCGCTTTTTTAGTTTAAACCAGTCAGGGGTTTGTATTGGTCGTGCACCGAATCTTATCGAAAAAAAGAGCGTTGGAAATTATTGCCGGCTTTTCCCGGTCCGGCGTGTTGGTTGTCGGCGATGTGATGGTGGATCATTTCATCTGGGGGAAAGTGTCCCGTATTTCGCCTGAGGCGCCCGTGCCGGTGGTGGATGTCCAGAAGGACAGTATCCTGCTGGGCGGCTGTGCCAATGTGCTCAACAGTATTGACGCGATGGGCGGTCGTGTGAGGATGACCGGCGTGATTGGCGCGGATGCTGTGGGCCGTGGTCTCCTCGGGGATTTGCGTGATCGTAAAATTGATACATCCGGTATCATTGTGGAGAAAGGACGGCCGACGACGCTGAAAACCAGAATCGTCGCTCATGGTCAGCAGGTCGTGCGCTTTGATCAGGAAAGCAAAACCCCCGTTCCGAAATCTGTCACGCAAAGAATTCTGAAGTATGTGGAATCGTTGAGTCCCCGGATTGGTGCGATCGTCGTATCCGATTATAATAAAGGGGTCGTTTCCCGGGAATTGATTGAAGGTGTCAAGCGCATTGCCGCAGATCGCGGAATCGTCATTTGTGTGGATCCGAAAAAAAATGATTTCTCTGTTTATTCGGGTGTGGACATCATCACGCCCAACCATCATGAAGCGCAGCGCGCGGCCGGCATGGAGATTGCCAATGGCGATGATCTGATGACGCTGGGAGACAGGCTTTTGACAAAGTACGATTTCCGGACCATCCTCGTGACTCGGGGGGAGGAAGGGATGAGTCTTTTCGAGAAAGGACGCAAAGTCTCCCATACGCATTTTTCGGCGCAGGCTAAAGAAGTGTATGATGTCACAGGCGCAGGCGATACGGTGATCGGTGTGCTGGCGCTGGCGCTGGCGGCCGGGGCCAGTGTGAAGGAGGCCACCGCTTTGGCCAATCACGCGGCGGGGATTGTCGTCGGCAAAGTCGGCACGGCAACCGTGTCTCAAAAAGAATTGATAGATGTCCTATGAGTAAACCGACCGAGGCTGAGCCGGTCAAACTTATCGTCAGTATTTTTGCCGTCTCAGCGGAATCCTTAAACGGCGCCATCAAAAGCCTCGCGGCACGTTACGGTCAGCCTGATTTTGTCAGTGACCAGATGCCTTTTGACTATACGGATTACTATGGTCCGGAGATGGGGGCCAAACTGGTTCGACGCTTTTTATCGATGGAGGATCTCATCCGGCCTGAAACCCTGCCGGACATCAAGCGGGTGACCAATGGCATGGAAGAAGCATCAGCCGCCGATGAACACCGCCTGGTGAACATGGATCCCGGCTATCTGTCCAAGGCCCATCTTATTCTGGCGACGGGCAAAGGCTATACGCATCGGCCCTATCTGAGAGACGGCATTTACGCCGATTTGACATTAATCTACCAGGGAAAGAAGTTTTGCGCTTTACCTTGGACGTATCCCGATTACGCGGATGCAAGGCAACTAGCCATGCTGACGAAAATTCGGGAAAGATATTTGCTGCAGTTGAAAATGGACAAAATGAGATAAAGGTGAAGCATGATTAAGAGCATGACCGGCTACGGTCGGGTGGAAAGAGTCGAGCAGAGCAGGAACATTGTGGTGGAGGTTAAATCCGTCAATCACCGGTTTCTGGAAATCGGTTTGCGAACTCCGGCGTCTCTCTTTCCTCTGGAAATGGAGTTCAAAAAGAAAATAGCCGAGCGTTTCAAGCGCGGTCGAATTGATGTATCCATTCGCCTGGAAGGTGAAGGTGCGGACACGTCGAGGGTTCATGTGAATCTGGAGATTGCCCGCAACTATTATGATGTGCTCAAACGTCTCAAAGAGGAACTTCATCTTGAGGAACCGATCAGCCTCAAAACGCTCATCGGGTTCAGGGATATTTTTACGCCGCCTTCCGAAACTGAACTGTCTGCGGATTTTCTGGATCAGGTGGGGGCTACCCTGGATGAGGCGTTGACCATGTTGATGAATATGCGCCAGGACGAGGGCATTGCTTTGTTTTCCGATATGGAGATGCGCCTGGGGCTGATTCAGGAAACCATGGCGGTCATCCGCCTGCGTGCCCCACAGGTTGTTCTTGAGTATCAGAAACGTTTAACCGATAGAATCAAGGAGCTGATATCCGGTTGTGATCCGGACGAAGCCCGTCTGGCCCAGGAAGTGGCCCTGATGGCGGATCGATCCGATATAACGGAAGAAATTGTCCGGATGCAAAGTCATATCAGCCAGTTTCGAGAACTATTGCAAAGTGATGAGGCCCAGGGCCGGAAAATAGATTTTCTGCTGCAGGAAATGAATCGGGAAATCAACACGATCGGTTCCAAGAGCAATGATGTGGAGATTGCCCGCCAGGTCATTGAGGTGAAAAGCGAACTGGGCAAGCTGCGCGAACAGGCGCAGAATATCGAGTGAAATGATGGCGGCAAAGGGATTGTTCATTGTGGTGTCCGCGCCGTCGGGCGCCGGAAAAAGCAGTATCTGCCGGAGGCTTCTGCAGCTGTGTCCGGGCTTGCATTTTTCCGTTTCCTATACATCGCGTCCGCCGCGTCCGAATGAAGTCAACGGGCAGGATTACCATTTTGTTTCCCGCGATGATTTCCAGGCGCGTATCGCGCAGGGCGAGTTTGCCGAATGGGTGGAAAACTTCGGTCATTTTTACGGAACGTCCGTCCGGCAAATGAAAGAGACGTTGGCGCAGGGGACGGATTTGCTGCTGGATATTGAACCGCGCGGTGCGAAAATTGTTAAGGAAAAGTTTGCCGACGGTGTTTTTGTTTTCGTGCTGCCCCCGTCGGTGGCGGAGTTGCAAAACCGTCTGGAAAAGCGCGGGCATGAAAGTGCGGAGGCGATAAAAACGCGATTTGCGCAGGCGGCCAGTGAGTTAAAAGAAGTTTCATGGTATGATTACACGGTTTTCAACGATGATTTGGATACCGCCGTCGATCAGCTGATGGCGATCTATACGGCGGAAAAATGCAGGACAGGTCGTCTGTCCGAAGAAATTGAGCAGTTAATAAAATAAATCCGGATATAGTTTTAGGAGGTTTTACATTTATGGCTAGAATTACTGTGGAAGATTCTTTAAAGGTGGCCCAGACCCGCTTTGGTCTGGTTTCGCTGGCGTCCAAGCGCGCGCGTCAGTTGCTGAAGGGATCAGAGCCGCTGTTGGAGAGCAAAAACCGTGAAATTGTGCTGGCGTTGCGCGAAATCGCGGAGGGAAAGGTGGTTTACGCCCATCCCGAATATTTAAACGGCTCCAACGAAGATTTCAAACCGATTCCAGACAGCACAGAGTTCATCGGCGATGACGAATACTTCGAATAGGCAGGCTGCGGATAAACTCATTTTTGCGCTGGATGCGGCCGATTACGACGAAGCTCTCTCTTGGATAGACCTGTTATCCGGTCATGTCGGTATGTTTAAGGTCGGGAAAGAGCTTTTCACCGCGTGCGGGCCGAAGATCATTGAGGAGATCAAACGCAGAGGCCAGAAGGTGTTTCTGGATCTCAAGTTCCACGATATTCCCAATACGGTGGCCCGTGCGGCTTGCGCCGCACTGCGTTTCCATGTCGATATGTTCAATGTTCATGCCGCAGGCGGAAGCGCGATGATTCGTGAAACCGCAAACGCCGTGAGCGCCGCCGCCGGGGCAGCCGGTGTCCACAAACCGGTCATGCTGGCGGTGACGGTGCTGACCAGTCTCAACGATGATGATCTGGCTGAGATCGGATTTCAGAAAAGCGCGGCGGAGATGGTCATTCATCTGGCGCGTCTGGCGCAGACGGCCGGCGCGGGAGGCGTTGTGGCGTCCCCGCGGGAGATTGCCTTATTAAGGCAGCATCTGCCGGATGATTTTGTCATTGTGACACCCGGCATCCGCGCATCTAATGCCGCCCCGTCAGGTGATGATCAGAAAA
>JAWOJC010000277.1:0-19517 GCA_046484315.1 Smithellaceae bacterium
CTGAAAAAACCCTGGCCTTCATCAAACAGTACGGGGCGGCAACCGATTTTAACAAGCATCCCCGCAGGTTTTCTTTTGACGCGGGACTGCGAACGGTTCTGGCAGAGCTCAATAATGTGGATGCGTTCCCCGCACCCCGTGCCGTCAGGCCTCCCGGCGTTGCCCAGAAGCATCTGGAAGCAACCCTGGCCGGCTTGAAAAAATAATTTCCGTCCCCCGTTGCATGGATCCGCAAAGATCAGCACAAAGGCTTTCGCCGCAAGGCGGAAGCCTTTGTAATATGTGTCGCCCTGCGGGCATTGTTTTTTGTTTTGTTGTTTGTCGCTGTCATCCGGGTGCTGATCAGAATAATCAGATCATGAATTTCGTTTCGAAGGAGAAGTCCTCAATTGGAAATTAAAGATGAAGCAAAAACAAAAGAACAGCTTCTGGCAGAGCTTGCGGATCTTCGCTTACGGGCTGAATCTTTAAGGCACGAGATTTCAGACCTGAAAGCCGGAGAGGAAAGGTACCGTAATTTCGTGGAAAACGCCGCGGACAGTTTCGCGGAATTCGACCTTGTTGGCCTCTGCACATTCTGCAACCAGTCGGCATATGCCCTGGTTGGCTGCACGCATGAAGAATATCTGCAAAGAAGGCACCGCGACCGCTTTAGCTCGCAGGAAGAAGCGGATCGCGTCCTTGCGGCTTTTGGTGAAATATACCAGACAGGCCGGGCAGCAGACCTTGTGATTGCCAATTTGCTTTGCAAGGATGGAACCACGCGCGCGATAGAATCGTCCATCTCGCTCATCAAAGACCTAAACGGACGTCCGACAGGTTTCCGCAGTATCGGTCGTGATCTGACTGAGCGCAAGCGGATAGAGCATGAACGTGAGCGGTACTGTACTTTTGTGGATAATATCAATGAGGGATGCTTTGAGTTTGATCTCGACGGCAATATTACTTTTTGCAACGAGGCCATGGCGGGGATGTTCGGGTGTTCACGTGACGAATTAATGCGGATGGATCGCCTTGCAAGGTATGCCAGTCCCGAGGATGCCAGGCGCGTGTTCCGGATGTATTCAGAAATTCTTGAAGAAGATCTTTCTTCTAAAATTCTGGAATATCAAATTATGGGATGCGACGGAGTGGCGCGTGACTTGGAGGCGTCGGTATCGCTGATCCGTGATGGGTCAGGAAAGCCTTCAGGTTATCGGGGGATTGGCCGTGATGTGACCGAACGCAAAAAAATGGAGCGGGAGAAAGAACGTTATCGGGAATTTGTCGAGAACGTGGGGGATATCTGCGCCGAATACGATCTTCATGGTGTTTGCACGTTTTGCAACGAGGCGGCGGTTCGTGTGCTCGGGTATTCGCGCGAAGAATTACTCAACAGACGCCACAGCGAGCGCTACGCCTCAAAAGAGGAAGGCGACCGGGTGTTTACGGCAGTCCATGAGACTTTTTGCAAACGGCTGCCGGTGAATTATGTCATCTCCAATGTGGTGTGTAAAAACGGCGCCGTCAAATGCCTGGAGTCCGCGATATCCCTGAATTTTGATGACGGCGGTCAGCCGGTTGGATTTCGCAGCATTGCCCGTGACGTGTCGGAACGCAGCAAGATGGAAAAGGATCTGGCACGTTACCGCGATTTCATGGAGAGTGTTGAAGATTCCTGCGCCGAGTTCGATATGCGCGGCCGCTGCATTTTCTGCAACGAGGCAGCCCACCGGATGCTCGGTTACACGCGCCGCGAGTTTATGCAACTGCGCCATCATCAGCGTTACGCTTCCCCGGAAGAGGTTCGGGAGGTATTTGACCTGTTCAATGAGCTTTGGCGCACCGGCCAGCCGGCTAAAATGTATACTGTCAACCTTCGGTGCAAAGACGGGACAACCAAGTCGGCCGAATCCATTGTATCGCTCATCCGGGACGGGCAGGGGAATCCTGTCGGCTTCAGGAATGTCGCCCGGGACGTCACTAAACGCAATAGCATGGAAGTTCAACAGGTACGCCTGCGAGAGCAGCTCAATCAGGCCAGAAAGATGGAAGCCATTGGCACCCTGGCCGGCGGGGTGGCGCATGATTTCAACAATCTGCTGATGGGCATTCAGGGCTACACTTCTTTGATGTTGTTGGATACCGATTCCCGACACCCGCACCACACCAAGCTCAAAGCCATTGAGTCGCATGTGAAAAGTGGTGCGGATTTGACCCGTCAACTGCTGGGCTACGCACGCGGCGGACGCTATGAGGTAAAGCCTTTAGACCTCAACGCTGTTGTCCGGAAGTCTGCCGACATGTTCGGCCGCACCAAAAAGGAAATCAGCATGGCGATGCATCTTGCCGAGAATCTCTGGAGCATTGATGCGGACAGCGGACAGATGGAGCAGGTGCTTCTCAACTTGTTTGTTAATGCCTGGCAGGCCATGCCGGGCGGTGGGGATATTTTCATCCGGTCACAGAATGTTGTCCTGGAAACATCCCATGCCCGCAGTCTGAATGTTCAGCCCGGCCCCTATGTGAAACTCACTATAAAAGACACAGGGGTGGGGATGGATGCGGTGACCCGCGAACGCCTTTTTGAACCGTTTTTCACCACCAAGGAAATGGGCATGGTCCGGGGAACCGGTCTTGGGCTGGCTTCGGCTTACGGCATCGTGACCGGTCATCAGGGCGCGATCAATGTGCAAAGTGAAACCGGGCAGGGCGCGACGTTCAATATCTATCTTCCTGCTTCCTTCCGGGAGGTTCAAAATCAGATCGAACCTGAGGCTGTTCCCGTGAGCGGAAAGGAGGCAATTCTTCTGGTGGATGATGAAAAAGGCATTCTGGACGTGGTGGGCAAGATGATTGAGGGACTGGGATACGCCGTCCTGACGGCCGAAAGCGGTGAGGAGGCGGTGGAGCTATACCGAAGCGATCCGGATGCCATCGACCTGGTGATCATGGATATGATCATGCCGGGCCGGGGCGGCGGCGAGGCCATTGATGCCATCCTGGCCATTCATCCCGCGGCCAGAATCATTCTGTCGAGTGGATACAGTCTCGACGGTGAGGCGCAGAAGATTCTGGACCGCGCCGGGTCAGTGACGTTTTTGCAAAAACCGTTTCAACTATCGGATCTTTCGCTGAACATCCGTGCGCGCCTGGATCAATAAACCGGATGCTTTCCTTTGTAGAGGTAGCGTTCAAAGAAACGGTTGAAGGGTGTCCATTCGGAATCTGTGTTGGCCGCATCGGCGTTCACGAAGCTTTCAAACCCGTTGAGTTTGGCGTCGAGATCGTCCATGAAGTGAACGACCAGCGCTTCAAGTGTTTTCGGACGTTTAGGTGACCCGAATTCGAATTCGCCGTGATGGCTTAAAATGATGTGGCGCAGGGCGAGGGCGAGTCTGGGCGGGAAGTCGGGAATATGTTCAATTTTTTTGTCGATCATTTCCACGCCCATGACCAGATGGCCGATCATCCGGCCTTCGTCACTGTATTCAACCATGTTGTCGTAGGAAAACTCGTAAATTTTACCGATATCATGCAGCATACCGCCGGACAGAAGTAAATCCCGGTTGAGTTGGGGATAATGATCCGCCGCGCGATCCAGAAGCCTGACCACCGACAGGGTATGTTCCAGAAGGCCGCCCAGATAGTTATGGTGGAAACCTTTGGCCGCAGGTGCGCGTTGGAAAAGCTCGGCTGTCTTTTCATCATGGAAGAAAGCCGAAAGCAGCGTTTTGATGGGCGGGGCGGATATCTTATCCAGATAGGCGAGCATATCCCGAAACATCGTCTCCGTGTCCAGCTGGCTTACCGGCAGAAAGTCCATCGGATCGATGTCCTCAGGGTTGCACTTTTTGACGGTGATAATCGATGCCTGCAGCGCGTTGCGGTAAGTCTGCGTCCGCGCCTCGATGAACACGATATCGCCTTTTTTGAAAACTGTGTCCAGCGCCTGGGCGTTGTCCCAGACTTTTGCGTCGAGTTCGCCTGTTTTGTCTTTGAGGCGAACATTCAGATACGGGGTGCCTTTCTGGGAAAAGGCCATGCTCTTTTCCGCCACTAAAAATGAGGAGGCAATTTTATCACCCTGCCGGATGTCCTTGATATACGTTTCCTTGACTTTCAAATTAATGTTCCTTTCTGTGCGGCACGTCGGGGCCGCTGTTTAGAGTTTTTCCCGCAAGACGCGGTGGTCACCGACGCGGACTGTCAGTTTACTGGTATCAAAATATTCCATCAGCGGAATGATGTATTTACGCGAAAGCCCTGTCAACTCCTTGAAAGTGGCAGGCGTTGCCTTGCCGTCACGGGCAATTCTTGCTTTATAATCCTTCCGCAATTGATCCAGCGCAAGACGGGCAAAAACCATCTCTTCGTTGATTTTAATCAGATCGCCGTCTTTAAGCATCAGCGCGACAATTTTTTGCGCCTTGGCCTTCTGGTCTTTAAAGCCGCTGATGACGTCGGACAGCGAAGGCGGTGTCAGATTGGCTTGTTCGTAAATGGACGCAATGGAACGGCGCAGGTCGTCTTCCTCGCCTGCCAGTTGAATCTGATGAGAGGCCAGACGGACATTATCCCGGTCGCTGACGATCGTTTCTTTTTTGGCCAGCCCCGCCAGCGCCATGTTGAAAAGCCGGGTCGATACCAACGCGGGCAGTCCCGCCTTAACCTCCTCTTTGGAGACGCCTTCTTTCAGGGCATTATTTCTGTGATAGTCGGATATCTTTTTAAGGATCATCTCTTCGAGCTGCACGTACCAGATGGAGGAAACGGCCGTGCCGTCGTCGCTGGAAAGCAGGATGGCCTGACGACTGGAAAAAAGACCATCCAGGGCTTCGCGAATTTTTTTAATATGCGTGCCCAGTCGGAAAGCAAGTGAGCGGACAGGAATGCCGCCAAAACCGGACCGCTCCAGAATGATGGAAATTTTATCCGGCAGCGCGCCGTTTGTGAGGGTTTGCAGATCGCCGAGTACTTTTTTGTTTTTTCGTTTGTGTTTGGCAGGCTGCGGATCGAGTATCCGTCCCCCGCCGATGGTGGTGACCGGAGAATAGCTGCGCAAGACGAAATGATCGCCCGCGACCACCACGTCCTCATCCGCCAGCAGCAACTGCGCAAAAGTTGTCTCACCGGGTGCAAGTTCATCGGCGTCGAGCAGGACAATCCGGGTCATGATTTCAATCGTGCCTGTGTGCAGACGAACCAGCGCGCGGTTTTTCAGTTTGCGGGTGTTTGACGCCAGGTATTCGAACATCACATCCAGCCTGCGGGTAGGCCACACCGTCTGCGGCCGGACCAGGACGCTGCCTCTTTCCAACGTCGATTTTTCAATGCCCTGCAGGTTAATGGCGGTCCGTTGTCCTGAAAAAGCTTCCTGTTCTGTCCGGTTATGCACCTGGATGCCGCGGATGCGCGCGGGGATATTTTCCGGCAGCACCAAAATATCCTCACCCACCTTGATCCGGTCGGAAATCAACGTGCCTGTGACCACTGTGCCGAAGCCTTTCATGGTAAAAATTCTGTCCACGGGCAGCCGGAAGATGCCGTCATCCGACTTTTCTTTCAAATCATCTGCAGTTTTATCCAGTGTTGCTAGCAGGTCCGCTAGGCCCGTTTCCTTGACTGCGGAAACCGGGACGATGGGCGCGCCTTCCAGAAAGGTGCCTTTCAGATAGTCAGTGACTTCGGTGTGCACCAATTCCAGCCAGTCCGGCTCGACGAGATCGACTTTGGTGAGGGCCACCAGGCCGGTTTTGATGCCCAGCAATGAACAGATATGCAAATGTTCCCGGGTTTGCGGCATCACACCTTCGTCGGCGGCAATCACCATCATGACCATATCGATGCCCGCTGCGCCCGCGACCATATTTTTAATGAATTTTTCATGACCGGGTACGTCAACAATGCCGAGTGCCCGTCCGGATGGCAGCACAAGCGAAGCGAAGCCCAATTCGATGGTGATGCCTCTTTCCTTTTCCTCTTTCAGACGGTCCGTATCGGTTCCGGTCAGCGCTTTGATGAGCGATGTCTTTCCGTGATCCACATGGCCGGCCGTACCCAAAACAAAATGCTGCATGCGCTCCCTTGCTGTCTTGATATTGTGTTGCCAACAGATAACAAACTCCGTCCGTTTTCACAACTTGATTATTTTTGCACGTGGATTCTTTTGTTGAAATTACAGCTGAAAATTGTTAGACACCGGCTCAATGAAACGAGGTGTTCTTTTGCGTGTTCTGGGTTTGGATTATGGAGACAGGAGAATCGGGCTGGCCATTTGCGATGAGTTGGGCATGACCGCACAGGGGCTGCCGACACTGATTCGTAAAACCAAAAAGCATGATCTCCATATTCTGGAACAATGGATCCGGCAATATGCCGTAGAGAAAGTTGTCATCGGCTATCCTGTCCGGATGGACGGCTCTGAAGGGGTCCAGTGTGAAAAGGTCAACCGTTATGTTTCGCTGATTGAAAAAACTTTTCTGCTGCCGGTGGTAAAATGGCCGGAGACGCTTTCGACCAAAGAGGCTGAAGACATCATGGTTGGCTTTGGCCTGGGGTGGCGTAAAAGGAAGGACAAAGTCGATCAGTTGGCAGCATGCCTCATTCTTCAAGGTTATCTTGATTCGTCCGAAAAATAAGACCAGGCAGCCGATGAGGGCTGCCTTTGCCATATTTTGCGTCAATTCCAACCCTTAAGGATTGTATGGAGTCGTGATGAAGAAAAAGATAATTAAAATATTTATTTATGCTCTTTCCGTTCCCGTTTTGGCCGCCCTGGTTTTCGGTTCACTGCTGCTTATTTACGCGACATCCCCGATTGATGCGGACAGGGCTTCCGTCGTGGAGGTGTACATTCCGACCGGGGCCAGTTTTCTGAAAGCCACAAGTATTCTTCAACGCGCGGGGTTGGTTAAAAACAGGCCGCTTTTTTACTCTCTGGCCATGGTCAAAAACGCGTCTCGGTCCATCCGGGCGGGTGAATATGAGATTTCAACGGCCCTTTCTCCTTCCGGTCTGATCGACAAGTTGTTGCGCGGAGAGATTAAAAAATACCGTGTTACGATCCATGAGGACTTTAACCTCAAAGAGATCGCGGCGAGACTCAAAGAATTCAAAATGCTTGATCAAAAAGCCTTTTTTGCCCTTGCCCGGGATGAGCAGTTTCTCCATTCCATGGGCATATTTGCCGACTCGATTGAGGGGTATCTTTATCCGGATACGTATCTTTTCAACCGCTCAATGACCACCAGGCAGATGATGCGAGCCATGGTGGATCGTTTCTGGAGTAAAATCACACCGGATATGATCAATCAGGCGGCCGAACGAGGGCTGAGTCCTCACGAACTGGTTACATTTGCATCGCTGGTGGGGAGGGAAACGGGGTACCGCGCCGAAAAACCTCTGGTGGCCGCCGTGTTTTACAATCGTATCAAGAAGCGAATGCCTCTGCAAAGTGATCCGACGACTGTTTACGATCTGGAAGACTTCGACGGCCGGGTTTTGCGCAGCCATTACAGAAGGGATTCCCCCTATAACACCTATCGGATTCGGGGCCTGCCGCCCGGCCCGATCGGTAATCCCGGTCTCGATTCATTTCTAGCGGTTTTAAACCCGGCCGATGTGGATTATCTTTATTTTGTTTCACAAAAAGACGGCACCCATTTTTTCTCATCGACTTTGGACGAGCATAATAATGCGGTACGCAGGTTTCGTCAAACCAGAAGAGCCAACTGATCATCTCAGTCGGGATTTTTAGTTCTATGTATTTGAAATAATGGATTAATGCAGTATTTTTTCTTTTTTTTCTTTCACGGGGCGCCCGGGTTTGCGTCTCGTTCTTTTATTTTTGTGCGTGTTTTTCAATCTTCGATGTTTTCTCCCGGTCTTTTTCTCCCATTTTCTCAGTAATTTTAAGACAGTTATTCAGAGAAAAAATATATTTTTTTCTTGACAAAGCATTTTTCCCTCTCTATAGTTGGCCACGTGGAGCAAAGTGGATTGATGTGGAGGGATATTTAGTGTCCGTGTTTCGAGGCCAATATCATCATAATATTGACGAAAAGGGAAGAATCATTTTCCCGTCGAGATTCCGTGAGGTCTTTGCGGAAAAGTACGACAACCGGATGGTGATTACCAACTGGGACGGGTATCTGATGGTATTTCCTTTTGACGAGTGGCGGATTATCGAAGAAAAAGTCTCGCATCAATCCATCCTGCGCAAAGAAGTAAGGTCATTCCAGCGTTTTTTCATGTCGGGTGCGGTGGACTGCAATCTGGACTCTCAGGGAAGGGTGCTCGTTCCTCCGACGCTGCGGGAATATGCGCACCTTGAAAAGGATGTGGTTTTGCTCGGGATGACGAAGACGATCGAGATCTGGTCGAAGGATCGTCTTGCCGAGGAGACTAAACAGGTCGGAAACGATATCGACAAGTTCAGCGATTATGTGGCTGATCTTGGGATTTAACCATGAGCCCCGATTTTTCTCACGAGCCGGTGATGCTGGAAGAAGTCATCCAATGGCTTGTGGTGAAGCCCTCCGGCATCTACGTGGATGCCACGGTGGGGGGGGCGGGACACGCCCGCGCGATCCTTGAGCGCACAGACGCGACATTGATCGGGATTGACTGCGACGATGACGCGCTGGCGGCGGCTGAAAAAAGGCTGGCCGGTTTCGGTTCCCGCAAGATTCTTTGCCGGGCTAATTTTGCCGAACTGGGACGGGTGTTGGAAAGCCTGAATATTCCGAAAGTGGACGGTGTGCTCATGGACCTGGGGGTTTCTTCTCATCAACTGGACACGGCGTCACGGGGATTCAGTTTCAACCGCGACGCACCGCTTGATATGCGGATGGATCGAACCCTGAAGCTTTGCGCCTACGACATTGTTAACCACTTTTCACAAGATGAACTCGAAAAAATTATTCGTTCGTACGGAGAGGAAAGAATGGCTGCAAGAATCGCCGGAGCCATCGTGAGAAAAAGGCAGGACGCGCCGATTGAGACCACCCAGGCTCTCTCGGGGCTTGTCGCCGGGGTTATGCCCGCCGCGATGAGGCATCAGAAAATTCATCCCGCCACCCGGACGTTTCAGGCCATTCGCATCGCCGTGAACCGGGAACTTGATTCCATCGTGCCGGGTATCGAGGCTGCGGTGGCCGCGCTGAATCCGGGCGGTCGTCTTTGCATGATTTCTTTCCATTCCCTGGAAGACCGTATTGTCAAAAATGAATTTCGAAATCTGGCGGCCGATTGCATCTGTCCTAAGGATATTCCGTATTGTGTGTGCGACAAGCAGGCCCAAGTGGCGATTTTAACGAAGAAGTCCGTAGTCGCTGCAACTGAAGAAACGGCAAGAAACCCGCGTGCCCGCAGCGCCAGACTGCGCGTGGCAGAGAGAGTGTAATCATGGCCCAGTCCGCCGGAACCCATATCCTGCCCGGAGTCCGGGACGCGAGAAGCTCCTCGCTGGGGAGTAAGTATTCCAGTTTTATCGTGGTTGCTGTGTTGTTGATGCTGGTGGCGCTGATTTATGTCGGTTCTCACATCCGCATGACCCAGTTGGAATATGAAATTGCCGCCGCATTGCACATGAAAGAAAGAATGCTTGAGGATCAAAAGAAGCTGAAGCTGGAGTTTGCGACGCTCAAGGCGCCGCAACGCATTGAAGCGATTGCCATGAAAAAATTGCAGATGGTCTATCCTGATCAAGGCCAGGTAATCGTTTTAAAAGCCACGGAGAAGTAATGATGGCCTCAGATTCGAAAAAATGGCTCAAGTTCCGGCTGGCGACCATTCTGTCGATCTTTCTCGTTTTATTCATTGCGCTTTTGTCCCGTGCTTTTCAATTACAGGTGCTCTCCGGTGAAAAACTAAAAACGCTCGCGCAGAGACAACATATCACCACATTACAGTTGCATCCGGAACGGGGCATGATTTTCGACCGCAACGGGGAAAAGCTGGCCATATCGGTCCTGGCGGATTCAGTTTGCGCCGATCCCACGAGAATTTCCAATCCGGAAGATACCGCAAGGAAGATGGCCGCGATCCTGAATCTGGATACCCCGGCCCTCCGCAAGAAACTATCCGAACCCAAAAGTTTTTGCTGGATTGCCCGGAAAATAACACCGCAGCAGGCCCTTAAAGTGCAGGCGGCGGCAGTCGAAGGCGTTTTCCTGATCAAGGAACCGAAACGATTTTACCCCAATGATCAGTTGGCGGCCCACGTGATCGGATTTTCCGGTTTTGACGCAGTAGGACTAGAAGGTCTGGAAAAAAAATATGACAATG
This sequence comes from Smithellaceae bacterium, assembly GCA_046484315.1. Classification (GTDB taxonomy): domain Bacteria; phylum Desulfobacterota; class Syntrophia; order Syntrophales; family Smithellaceae; genus UBA8904. Next base: position 10,270 of record JAWOJC010000277.1, read on the forward strand.
ATTTAAGAAGCAAGCCCGAGCGATTAACCTGGGCCAGAGACGCGAGGGGGAAAAAATTATTTCTTCATGTGGAAAACACGGAGAAGTCCAAAGACGAAAGTCTGAACCTGGTTTTAACCATTGATTCCCGTATCCAGTATCTGGTCGAGACGCATCTGCGCACTGCGGTCGCGGAAAAAGGCGCCAAAGGCGGCATCGCCATTGTGATGGATCCGAAAACCGGGGAAATACTCGCGATGGCCAATGAGTCTGGATTCAACCCCAACAACATCCAGGGGCTGTCGCCAAAACAGTGGCGCAATCGCGCTATTGCGGACGTGTTTGATCCGGGGTCAACTTTCAAACCGTTTTTGATCGCCGCCGCGCTCGAAGAAAATGTAATCCGGGAAGCGGAACAGTTCGATTGTGAGGACGGTTCTTTCACGGTGGGAAACCGCGTCATCCGCGAGGCCAACCGCAAGAAGCATCAGATGCTGTCTGTCAGCGACATCGTGAAATATTCCAGCAATATCGGTTCCGTGAAAATCGGCAGAAAGCTCGGCAAGGAAAAGTATTATTCCTACATTCAGCGATTCGGTTTTACCGGAAAAACAGGCGTGGATCTCCTCGGCGAGGCGTCCGGTCTGCTCAGACCGGTGCAGCAGTGGACCGAGGTGGATACGGCGGCCATTTCTTTTGGCCAGGGTATTTCCGTCACCGCGATTCAGCTTGTGGCCGCGATGTCCGCAATCGCCAACAATGGTGTGCTCATGAAACCTTACGTGGTGAGGGGTTTGACGGATAAACACAACAATCCCGTCAAAATGTATACACCCGAGGCGGTTCGTCAGGTCATCTCGCCGAAGACGGCACAGAGGCTGACCCGCATACTCACAGAGGTCGTTTCCGCCGAGGATGGCACCGGCATCAACGCGCATATCCGCAACGTGGCGGTGGCCGGAAAAACCGGAACGTCGCAGATCTTTGATTTCAACCGTGGCATGTATTCCTCCCAGAAAGTACGCACATCCTTTATCGGTTTCTTTCCCGCAGAAGATCCGCAGGTCACTATTTTCGTCATGCTCGATGAACCGCAGCGCGATCGCTGGGGCGGCATGGCCGCCGCGCCGGTTTTTAAAAACATCAGTGAACAGATTTTGAATCGCATTAAAACCGACATTCGGGAAACGCCGGATTTTGAACAAGATACACTTGGCGAAATTAAGCTGGTGTCCGCCGACTACAATATGACGCCGGAAGAAACGCCGGATGACGATTCGGTGATGCCCGGTTTTCTGGGATTGACGATTCGAGAGGCTATGCGTAAGGCGAATGAAAGATCCATTGATTTGCAGGTGTCCGGCAGCGGATGGGCGGTGCGTCAGCACCCGGCTGAAGGCACTGCCCTGAGCGAACAGCGCATTTGTAAAGTTGTATTCGAGACGAAGGAATAAGGGCGTATATGGAATTGTGGCGGTTACTCAACGACATCGGTGGGATCAAGGCTCAGGCGGATCTGGCAGGCGATGTCACCGGTATTTGCTACGCGGCGGATCAGTGCGGTCCCGGTTCGCTGTTTGTCGCGATTCCGGGGCTGGTCCATGACGGCCACGATTTTATCGATCACGCCGTGGCGAAAGGCGCGCGTTTCATCGTCCACCAAAAAGCTATCGCGACGATCCCGCATGTAGCGGCCATTCAGGTGTCTGACAGCCGGCGAGCCCTGGGCCAACTGGCGAAAAATTATTTCGGTGATCCTTCCCGCAAGCTGACACTCGTCGGCATTACGGGAACCAGCGGCAAAACGACAATCACTTATCTGCTGGAATCCATTCTGACGCAGGCCGGCTTTCGCTGCGGGGTGATCGGGACGGTCAACTACCGCTATGCGGGTAAAACTTTTCCTGCGCCGAACACCACGCCGGAATCCTATGATTTGCAAAACATTCTGAGGCAGATGGCCGATGAAGGCGTCACGCATGTTCTTGCGGAGGTTTCGTCGCACGCACTTGATTTGCGGCGTGTGGATGATTGCGATTTTGATCTGGGGATTTTCACCAATCTCAGCGCGGAGCATCTGGACTACCATCAGGACATGGAGGCGTATTTCCTGGCCAAACAGCGCTTCTTTACCGAACTGTTGCCTGGCAGCAAAAAAAATCGTCGCCTCAGAGCTGTCGTCAATACCGATGACTTGTGGGGCTTGCGTCTTTTGAACGGTATCCGTCCGTTGGCCCTGTCCTATGGCATTGAAGGTGAAGGGGACGTTCGTGTATCGGATCATCAGCTTTCGCTAAGCGGCATCCGGGCGGACATCTGCGTCGCGGGGCGGGTCCTGTCGGTTCAGTCAAAGCTCATCGGGCGGTTCAATCTGTCCAATATCCTGGCCGCGATTGGGGCAGCGCATCTGCTGGGTGTAAGTGACGCAGCCATTGCGGCAGGGATTGACCAACTGGCCTGCGTGCCGGGCCGGCTGGAAAAAGTGCCGGATGCGGACGTTCATGTCTTCGTGGATTATGCGCACAAGCCGGACGCCTTAACCCAGGTGCTGGAAAATCTCAACCGGCTTAAGCAAGCCAGAATCATCACCGTTTTCGGCTGCGGGGGCAACCGCGACCGGGCTAAAAGGCCGCTGATGGGCGAAGCGGCAACCCGCCTGAGTGATCTGACCATTGTGACCTCCGATAATCCGCGCAGGGAAGACCCGCTGTCGATTATCTCGGAGATCACCGCGGGTATTGATTCAGAAAAAATTCGGCCATGGACCGCCGGGGCCGTAGGAATCGACGGAAACCGGCATAGCTATACTGTCATCCCTGACCGGAAGACCGCCATTGAAACGGCTATTGCGCAGGCAGCCTACGGCGACATGGTTCTGATTGCCGGCAAGGGCCATGAGGATTATCAAATTCTGGGGACCCGCAAAGTGCCCTTCGATGACCGCATTGCGGCTGCCGAAGCTCTGCGGCTGAGGAGAGCAAAGGGATGATGCCTGTGACGACACCTGTTTTTACTTTGCAGGAAATTATGAACGCGACCGGCGGTCGTCTACTGGCCGGCAGGACGGACCTCACGGTACGGGGCGTATCCACCGATTCGCGGCAGTTGGTTGGTGAAAACCTGTTTGTCGCCTTGAAAGGGGAGAATTTTAACGGGCATGATTTTCTTGACCGCGCGGCCAAAATCGGCGCGTTCGCCCTGCTTGTGCAGGCCGGTGAAAACATTGAACTGAAGAAAGTACCGTCATCCATCGGAGTCGTCGAGGTGACCGACACACTTGCCGCGTTAGGCGATCTGGCGCATGCCCACCGCATGCGCTTTTCCGTGCCAGTGATCGGACTGACCGGCTCTTCAGGGAAAACGACCACCCGTGAAATGCTCGCAGCCATTCTGGGGATGGAAAAGCAGGTGCTGACGACGCAGGGTAATTACAATAATCTGATTGGTTTGCCGCAGACGATCTTTCAGCTGACGGCCCGGCATGACGCGGCCGTTCTGGAGATGGGGACGAATACGCGAGGCGAGATCAAGCGGTTGACTGAGATTGCCGCGCCGGACATCGGATTGATCACCAATATCGGGCCCGCCCATCTGGCAGGTTTCGGTTCGGTGGAAGCGGTTCGCGAAGAAAAAGGCGCTTTGTGGACGACTATGAAACCGACCGGCTGTGCCGTCGTTAATCTCGATGATGAATCCGTAGGCCAGCTCGCGCAGCGATGGACGGGTTCGCGCGTGACCTATTCCATGAGCGCGGACGCGGACGTGACAGTCAAAGACATAAAAAAGCGGGGCGCCAAAGGGGTCCGGTTTCAACTGGTTTGCGGCGGGCGGTCCTGCCGGATTGATATGAACATTGCCGGCATCCATCATATCTATAACGCGATGGCGGCGGCCGCCGCCGCGAGGGCGTTCGGCGCTGGTCACACGGCTATTTGTGAAGGACTCGCATCATTTCTGCCGGTGCGCGGACGCATGGAAATTGTAGCGTTGCAAAACGGCGCCTACCTGGTCGATGATTCCTACAACGCGAATCCCGCCTCGGTGCGCGAAGCGCTGCTGACCCTGAGAGATTTGAAAAGCACCCATCGCGCTTTTGTTTTCCTGGGCGATATGCTGGAACTCGGTGAAGCGGCCCCGGAGATGCATCGCAAGATCGGTACGCTGCTTGGAACCACAGGCGTCACGGCCGTTTTCCTGCAGGGTGATTATGCCGGAAATACAGCCTCAGGAGCGTTGGATGGCGGGCTGACCGAAGATCAGATTATCGATATCGAAAGCGTGGATGCGTCACTGGACAGTTTGAAAAAGAAGCTGCGTAAGGGCGACTGGGTTTTGGTCAAGGGATCACGCGGCATGAAGATGGACCGCATCGCGGCCGGTATTCGTGCTGCGTTCGGCGTTGATTCTGTTCACACGGATGAGGCAACACATTAACGGAAGGGGTTTGGCGTGATTTACGAATTTTTATTTCCGCTTCATACGGTTTTTTCCTCCTTTAACGTGTTTCGTTATATCACGTTCCGGACTATTTTCGCGTCCGTTACAGCGCTGCTCATTTGCCTGATTATGGGACGATGGCTGATCCGCAAGTTGCAGAAGCTGCAGATCGATCAGCAAATCCGGGAAGACGGCCCGAAAACGCATCAGGTGAAAAAAGGGACGCCCACGATGGGCGGTATCCTGATTATCTTTTCGGTCGTGATCTCCACGCTTTTGTGGGCCAATCTTTCGGTGGACTACGTCTGGCTGATTCTGATGGTCACGGTCGGATTCGGTTTGATCGGCTTCATGGATGACTACAAGAAACTGGCCGGCAAAAGCTCACGAGGCGTTTCCGGAAAGACAAGGCTTGCCGCCGAAATCGCCATTGCGGTGTTTGTCGGTGTGGTGCTCTATCTGAAGCCCGGGTTCAATACGCAAATCACCATCCCGTTTTTCAAGACGGTGCTGCCGAATCTGGGGTGGGGGTACATTTTGTTATGCGCGTTTATTATCGTGGGCGCGGCCAACGCGGTGAATTTGACCGACGGGCTCGATGGTCTGGCTGCGGGTCCTATCATTATTTGTTTTGCCACGTATGTGTTTTTTGCCTATTTTGCCGGCAACGTAAAAATATCAAGTTACCTGCAAATTCCCTACGTTCCCGGCACAGGTGAGTTGACCGTTTTTTGCGGCGCATTGGTCGGGGCCGCGCTGGGGTTTCTGTGGTTCAATGCCTATCCGGCGGAAATCTTCATGGGGGATGTAGGGTCTTTATCCATGGGCGGCGCTCTGGGCGCGGTGGCCGTGATCACCAAGCAGGAAATCCTGCTGGCCATTGTCGGCGGCATTTTCGTCATGGAAACCTTTTCGGTGATTTTTCAAGTCGGCTATTTCAAGGTGACCGGCGGCAAGCGCATTTTTCGCATGGCGCCGCTGCATCATCATTTTGAATTGAAGGGCTGGGCGGAGCCCAAGGTGATTGTCCGCTTCTGGATTATATCCATCCTGTTGGCGCTGTTGGCGATTGCCACATTGAAATTGCGATAGAGGGAAAGATGGAGTTATCGGGTCAAAAAGTTCTGGTCATCGGAATGGGCGCGACAGGCGTTGCCGCCGCCTCGTTTCTGGGCGCAAAGGGCGCCTTGGTGCGAGCGGTGGATGAAAAGGCGCCTTCGCTGTGGGGAGAGGGTTTTGCAAAACTCGCCTTGCAGCCCTGGATGTCCGTCCAACCCGAGCATGCTGAGGCGCTAGCCGGCATCGATCTCGTCGTACCGTCTCCAGGAATCCCTCCGCAGCATGCCATGCTGGTGGCTGCGCAGAAAAAAGGCATTCCGATTCTCAGTGAAATCGAACTGGCCTATCGCTTCATCCAGGTTCCGATTATTGCGGTGACCGGGACGAACGGGAAGACGACCACCACCACGTTGCTGGGTGAGATTCTGTCCGGCGCCGGAAAGAAAATATTTGTCGGGGGCAATATCGGCACACCGCTGATCGCGTATGCCGGGTCCGCGCAGGAAGATGACTTTGTCGTCGCGGAAATCAGCAGCTTTCAGCTGCAGTGGATCGAAACCTTCCGGCCGCGTGCTGCAGTGCTGCTCAACATCACCTGCGATCATGTCAACTATCACGGCTCGTTTGACGAATACCGGCGCATCAAAGCCCGGATCTTTGAAAACCAGCAAAGCACGGATCTGGCGATTCTGAACAATGACGACGATTTGCAGAAGGGACTGGCTCCGACTTTAAAGGCGTCTGTTGAATATTTCAGCTCACAGGCTTCCCTGAAAACAGGCATCTTCATTGACGGACGCGAGATCGTTTATGCAAGATCCGGTGGGCGCGCGGAGCGCTACCCGCTGAACATGATCCGTCTGCCCGGACTGCACAACGCGGAAAACGTGATGGCGGCGATCATCGCGGCGCGTTTCTGCGGCGTGGTGCCTGAGTCTATCGTGGATACCGTTTCCGATTTCCGGGGGCTTGCGCACCGCATCGAGTTTGCAGGCGAGAAAAATGCGGTGAAATTTTATGACGACTCCAAGGGCACCAATGTGGATGCCGTCGTGCGAGCCCTGAAGACATTTGCCGGACCGGTGATCCTGCTTCTGGGCGGCCGGGATAAAGACGGCGATTTTGAGACGCTGCGGCCCCTGCTTCACGGGAAAGTCCGAAGTCTGGTTCTTTTCGGAGAGGCACGCGACCGGATTGAATCGCTCATCGGGGATGCGGCGCCGATGGTCAAAGAAGCAACGCTGCGCGAGGCCGTGGCACGTGCCTACCTGCTGGCCCTGCCCGGGGATGTGGTGCTGCTGTCGCCGGGGTGTGCCAGTTTTGACGAATTTGCCAATTATAAGGAACGCGGTAATACTTTTAAGAAGGTGGTCGGTACGCTGTAAATGGAATCGGCAATTAAAAAAGAAATAAATACGCCGGACCTTATCTTGCTTTTGGTCACGCTGATTCTGGTGACGGTGGGCACGGTGATGATCTATTCGTCGAGTTCCATGATCGCGCTGGAAAAGTTTAAAGACGGCCAGTACTTTTTGAAAAAACATATTTTCTTTGTGGCGATAGGGCTGATCGCGATGACGGTCATGATCAAGGTCCCCTATGAGCAGTTAAAAAAGATTGCCTATCCCGCTGTCGTCGTGTCTGTTTTGCTGCTTCTGTTATTGTTCATTCCCGGCGTGGGTCTGAAACGCGGCGGTGCGACGCGCTGGCTCAACATGGGCTTTTTTACTTTCCAGGTCAGCGAACTGGTTAAAGTGGCGATGGTCATTTTCCTGGCGCATCTACTCACTCGCAAAGTGCATCACCTGAAAAAATTCAGCCGGGGTGTGGGGGTGCCTCTGTCGGTTGCAGGGGTCGTCATGGGGCTGATCCTGCTTCAGCCGGATTTCGGAACGGTGGTGATCATCGCGTCCATTCTGCTATTGATGCTTTCTCTGGCCGGGTCCCGCATCAGCCACCTGCTGTTTCTGGTGGCGGCCTTCATTCCTGTCGGCGTTTGGCTGATCATGCACAAGGGCTACCGGATGGCGCGTCTGACCGCTTTTCTGGATCCGTGGAAGGACGCGGACAATACGGGGTTTCAAATTATTCAGTCGCTGATTTCGTTCGGGTCCGGCGGCGCGTTCGGTGTGGGCATTGGCGACGGCATGCAGAAACTGTTTTATCTACCTGAACCACACACGGACTTCATCCTGGCGATCATTGCGGAGGAAAGCGGATTTATCGGCGTGACGATCATTATTGTGATGTTCACCTTTTTCCTGCTTCGCGGCTTCATGATTGCGTTTCGGTCGCCGGATCTGTTCGGCACGCTTCTGGCCGCGGGCCTGACGATGCTGATTTCCATGCAGGCGTTTATCAACATCGCGGGCGTGATGGGGCTGATTCCTCTCAAGGGGTTGGCGCTGCCGTTTTTAAGTTACGGCGGCACTTCATTTGTGATGAGCATGATTGCCGTGGGGATCTTATTGAATATCTCCACGCAGCGGACGTAAGGGGGCGGGGCATGCGCATCGTGATCGCGGGGGGAGGCACAGGCGGACATCTGTTTCCGGGCATTGCCGTCGCGGAGGAATTTTTAAGACGTGACAAAGAAAACCGCGTGCTGTTTATCGGAACAAAGAAAGGCATTGAGCACCGGGTGTTGCCGGGTCTGGGATATGCACTTCAGGAGATTGATGTGGAAGGCGTGAAAGGTAGAGGTATCAGGGCATTGATCAAGGGTGTTTATGCTGTGCCGAAAAGCATGCTGCAGTCGCGGAACATTCTGAAGCGATTCGCGCCGGATGTCGTGCTCGGCGTAGGCGGCTATGCTTCCGGGCCGGCCGTTATGGCCGCGTGGTGTATGGGTCGGCCCACGGCGATTGCTGAACAAAACGCCGTTGCCGGGAACACCAACCGCATCCTGGGTAAGTTTGTGGACCGGATCTTTCTTACCTATGAAGAAAGTAAAGAAGGTTTTACGTCCGGAAAAACCATGATCACGGGTAATCCTGTAAGGGCGGCCCTTGCCGCAGGTCTGGTCCGTCCCAAACAGAAAAATGATATGTATCGGATCCTGATATTCGGCGGATCGCAGGGCGCAGCAGCGATCAATAAAACCGTTATAGAGATGCTCCCGCTGCTGCGGCAGATGAAAGACCGGATTCACGTGGTGCATCAGACCGGTGAGCGTGAAGAGGATGCAGTCCGAAGGGCTTATCACCATAGCGGCATGGATGCCGAGGTCAGCGCGTTTATCGTGGATATGGCATCCGCATATGCGAGTGCCGATTTGATTATCTGTCGCGCGGGTGCGACGTCGCTTGCGGAAATCACGACAGCCGGCAGGGCCAGTGTGCTGATTCCTTTTCCCTGGGCGATCGGTGATCACCAGACGAAAAACGCCGAAGCCATGGTGCGCGCGGGCGCGGCCGTGATGATCAAGGAAGGCAGTCTGTCGGCCGCGACTTTGTATGCGCGCATCGAATGTCTGCTCACGAATGAAGAAAAGCGCAGGGAAATGGAAGCACGCTCAAAGAGGATGGGCAGGCCGGATGCGGCGAAAAGAATTGTTGATGCGTGTGTAGAGCTGGCGATGTCGCGACAATGAAAAATGATTCAACGGGGAATTGAAGGATAGCAAATGAAAACAGACAAAGAAACCGGATTGATGCAGCGTAAAGTCAAACGCATTCATTTTGTCGGCATTGGCGGCATCGGGATGAGCGGTATTGCCGAGGTGCTCATCAATCTGGGATACGCCGTCAGCGGTTCAGACGTGCAGATATCCG
>JAWOJC010000309.1:0-11391 GCA_046484315.1 Smithellaceae bacterium
TGGGGCGAAGCCGGTGGTGCGCAGGCCGCTGGCCCAGAGCAGCGCAGCCGGGTCGGCTGACTCGTATCGGCATCTGCTGTCAGGGTTTGCACATGTAAGAATCCATTCGGAGTTGAGGGCCAAATATCTGGAAGCCTGAAAATAAATAATCTGGTCCGTATCCTTGCTGGAGCAACCCGTTTTCCGATCCCGGCTGGTGCGTCGTTTTGTCTGCTCCTATAAAAAAAAGACTGACGGCGCATTTTGCTTGACAGAATTCCATAAAATATAGTTTTTTGCAAAACAAAGAGTCGCCATGCGAATTTCAGCGTGCGCGAATGAACGGAGGTTGCCATGAATCAAACCGTGAAAGAGGCTATCTTGAAAAAGGCAGCCGCAGAACCCTTTGCCGGTAAGTTTGGAATCTCGTGCGTCGGGATTGACGAGGGATACGCGAAAGTAGAAATGCGTTTTACCGACGATATGGAAAACATGTTCGGCATGGCGCACGGCGGCGCGATTTTTTCACTGATGGACGCGGCTTTTGAAATCGCTTCCAACTCGCACGGCACGATGGCCGTCGCTTTGAATATGAATATCAATTATCTGGCCGCGCCTGCCAAAGGCGCACGCGTTTTCGCGGAAGCGATGGAAATCAACAAAACCCGAAAGACAGCCGCCTACGACATCCGCGCAACCGATGATACCGGAACGCTTCTGGCAACCTGCCAGGCGCTTGTCTATCGGCTGGAGAAGCGCCTGCCCTTTCTGACCGATTAATTTTTTCAAGCGGTACGTTGTTGCATGACCATGACATCATATTTTGGAGGATGACATTATGATACAAGACAGCAGGATTCGAACTTTGGTCATCGCACCCATGTTGTTTCTTTGCCTATGCGCATGCCAGACAACCGGCGCGCCGGTGTACACCGATCTGAGCCAGTACAACGTTAATCTGTATTTGAAAGACTACACCCCGCAAGTGAACCCGCAACGCTATGAATTTTACCGGGACAAAAAAATATGTCTGTCCAATATCCGTAATGACGCGCAAAACACGACCAACTTTTTTTACTACAGCCGGGACAACCGGGTGCAGTACGAATTGGCAAACAAAGCCAATTCACCGATAAAATTGATTCCGGGATTTTTCTGGTATGCCTACCAGAAAGCTTTTGAATCTGTGGGAATTGAGGCGGTTTACGGCTGCAAAACCGGTATGCCGGAATTCTGGATTGTCCTGCAGTCCCTCAATGATGATGAAATCCGTTTCAAAGTTCATATCCTTAAAGATACACAGACCCTCTACGAAAAAGAACTCAACGTCATTATGAAACCTCTTCCCGAACGCCATCTTTCAACTTTGACTGCCAGAGCCTACGAAATGATCGACCTGACCATGACGGCGATGCTCGACGACCCGGGAATCAAAGAAATCCTTTTGAGGGTGGACTAAGGACGCAAGGTGCCTTGCGTTCCATAGGAAGACCGACCGCTCGTTCTTGTCGCGCCAAGTAACAGGCATCGCGAAAAAAGAAAAAGCCCCTGCGGCATGACACCACAGGGGCTTTTTTTAATTTTTAGAATAAAGGAAACGTTACTGCGGCAGCGCGCCTGTGAACATATCCTCGAAGCAATCGATGACGGCATCTGCTTCTCCGGCATCGATATAATCGAGGTAACCGTAGAGGTGCTTCAGTTCAGTGCCAAGATAAAACTTGTCCGACTGAATTTTACCGAAATAGAAAGCCGCCTCGGCGTTGTCTTTCACCGTAGCAATCACTTTCTCTCCTGCGATGTCGCCTGCGATCGCTTTGAGCCCCGTAACGGCAATCGACATGGACCACAGGTGCATCCACGCGTGCGCCACCATTCGCATGGCCTGCTGCAGCGGTGTGGCAATGGCCAGAATGTCCAGCATCTTCTTCTGGTCTCTGAGCGCGGCCAGTTTCTGCACGGTGGCATCCATTTTTTCCACGGCGGTGGTCACGGCCGTAACATATTTATCGTCCACCACGCCCTTGGCTTTTGCCACGGTTTCGGCAATTCTTTTCTTGAAAACTTTGTAGTTGAACATCTCCGGATTCATGAGCAGTTTTCTCATGGCCAGATCCATCGACTGAACGCCGTTGGTGCCCTCGTAAATCGCCAGAATCTTGCAGTCACGCGCGAGCTGCTCCACCGGATATTCCGAACAGTATCCGTAACCGCCGAATACCTGCATCGCTTCAGATGTCACCAGCCAGGCCAGATCGGTATTGCCCGCTTTGCAAAGCGGGATGAGGAACTCAACGAGCGCCTGCGATTCTTTCGCGACATCGCCCGAATCAGCATGAGCCACATCCGCACTGTAGGCAGCCAGCAATGTCAGCATTCTCATGGCTTCAACCTGGGCCTTCATCCAGATCAGCATTCTTTTGACATCCGGATGCTTGATGATCGGGACAGAAGAAAAATCGCCCTTTTTAGCCGGATCGGAACCCTGAAGCCGGTTTTTCGCATAGGTCACGGCGTGCATGTAAGCGGAACTCGCTGTGCCCAGACCCTGCTGAGAAACATCCAGACGGGCTTCGTTCATCATCTGGAACATGATTTTCATCCCCTGGCGTTCCTGACCCAGCAGATAGCCGACACACTGCTCGTTGTCACCGAAGGAGAGGGAGCAGGTGGCCGAACCTTTAATGCCCATTTTATGCTCAATACCGGTGGTGGTTACATCATTGCGTTCACCGATGCTGCCATCCGGATTGACGTGATATTTAGGAACGACGAAAATGGAAATGCCGGGTGTCCCGGGAGGATCACCGTCAATTCTGGCCAAAACCGGATGAATGATGTTCTCATACATGTCATTGTCACCGGCGGTGATGAAAATCTTCTGGCCGGTGATTTTGTAAGTACCATCCGGCTGCTTGACGGCGCGCGTTTTCAGCGCACCGACATCGGAACCGGCGCCCGGCTCGGTCAGGCACATCGTGCCGCCCCACTGGCCGGCAACCATTTTTTCAACATAGATTTTTTTGAGTTCGTCGGAACCGTGATTGATAATCAGATTACAGGCGCCGACTTTCAACGTATCATAGGAGCTGAAGGCGACACCGGCAGCGCAGAAGTATTCCATCACCGCGCGATAAATGGTTTCTGGCATTCCCGTCCCGCCGTATTCAGCGCCGTTACTCAAACCGGAAAAACCTGATTCGCGGTAGGTGGCCATTGCGGTGTGGAATCCCGCCGGCACTGTCACGGTTTTGGTTTCAGGATCGTACTTGGCGCCGATCTTGTCCGCTTCGGCGTTGGCCGGATAAACCTGCTCAACCGCGATTTGTTCGGCCAATTCCAAGGTTGCCTCGTAGGTATCCTTATCAAAATCGGCAAATTTTTCATACTGGTTGAGTTTGTCCGCCCCCAGGGCCTCAAACAGGACAAACCTCAGATCTCTTGAATCAAGTAACGGATTTAATGCCATAATTTCACTCCTCATTTAGATATTTTATTTGCAGGCTCCGCCTGTATAACTTGCATTCGAATACGGGCAATCTTTTGCCTGATTTATATAGAGGACAGGTATCTAACACACTTGAAAACAAAAGTCATCATTTGTGTGGATGATTTCCGGCAAAATATAGCGGGCGGACCGACGCATCGGATCGCCATACCGGATGCGCCACCTTATTGAAAACCGGGGAAAATCTCTTAAGAAAGAATGGCTTTGAGTACAGTATGGAGATCATCCAGACGATAGGGTTTGACCAGCCGGTCGTCAAACCCGAAATCCTCAGGATGAGCCATGACCGGATCATCGGAATAGCCGCTTGACGCGATAATTTTTAAACCCGGATACACCTCGCGCAGGGGACCGGCGGTTTCCTTGCCCCCCTTCCCGCCCGGGATTGTCAAATCCAATATAGCGGCGACAAAAGGCTGTTTCTGATTCACAGCGTCGCGCATCATTTGAATCGCCTCATCACCGTTTTTTGCCGTCGCCACAGCGTAGCCCATTGTTTTGACCATGGCTGATGCCACATCCAGAATGAAGTCCTCATCATCCATCACCAAAACAGTCCCGCCGCTCTTCCGGGGTTCGGGTTTCGCCATTTCTTTTACGACCAATGATTCCCGTGAACGCTCGGCCTGCGGCAGATACACGCGAAACACCGTGCCTGCACCCGGTTCGGATTGAGCCTCAATGAGCCCCCCGTGCCTTTTGATGATGGAATAACTGGTGGCGAGCCCCAGACCGCTTCCCTGCTGCCGGGTCGTGAAAAAAGGATCGAAGATGTGCGGCAGATGCTTCCTGTCGATGCCCGGTCCTGTATCCCGTATAGCGATCATAATGCAGTCTACAGGCTCCATGTCAGCCGGCACATCCTGCGAGCCGACGCAAGACAGGCTCACTTCCAGTGTGCCGCCTTGCGGCATGGCCTGGCGCGCGTTGATCACGATATTGTCAATGACCTGCGCGATCTGACTTTCATCACAGTTGCAAATCCATTCACCTGCAGGGATTTTAAATACCGGCGCGATACCGGAACCGGCCAGGACAAATCCGACAACCTCGCGAATAAGTTGATCGATCGGTTGAACCCTGCGGATCGGCGTGCCGCCCTTGGCAAAGGTCAGCAGTTGGAGGGTCAGATTCTTTGCCCGGTCATACGTGGTAAAAGCCCTGGACACACTCGCCGTGATTTGCGCAAGATCTCCGCCGTGATCGATTTGCGTTTTGATCATCTCCAGATAGCCGTAAATACCGGACAGCAGATTATTGAAATCGTGGGCGATCCCGCCGGCCAGAATGCCGATGGCTTCGATCTTCTGCGCGTTGCGCAGGGCCTCTTCCATCTTTTTTGTGTCCGTCGTGTCACGGAAAACCAGCACAACACCGATCGTGCGGTTGTCCCTGCCGCGAATCGGCGCGGCGCTGTCCGCAATGATGATTTCCTTCCCGTCTTTCGCGATCAGCGCCGTATGATTGGCCAGCCCGACAATGTGGCCTGACTCAAGAACTTTCTGGACGGGGTTTTCGCAACGCTGTCTGGTTTCCTCGTGGATGATTTGGAAAACGTCCGTAAGCGGCAGGCCTTCGGCCTCGTCATTTTTCCACCCGGTGAGTGTTTCGGCCACTTCATTCATCAGTCGAATCCGGCCTTCCACATCCGTGGTGATCACGCCGTCACCGATGCTGCGCAGCGTAACCAGCAGACGCTCTGTTTCCGCCGCCAGCGCCGCCTCCATCTTTTTTCGTCCGCTGATATCCTGAAACAGCGTGGCAAACTGCCCGCGAGCGGGCGAAAAAACAGAGATACTGAAATACTTGTTCAACGGTTCGAAAAAAGGTTCGAAGGAATAAGGCTCACCGGTCAGGGCGACACGGGCGTATTCATCCAGAAAAGGAACTTCCCCTTCGGGATGCACCACTTTGGAGATCTGCCCTTTGGCCCGGTCAGCGGAGATGCCTGTATGCTTCTCATAGGCGGGATTCACGTCGATAATGCGATAGTCGCAGGGCAGATGGTTTTCATCATAGAGGAGTTCGTGCAAAGCAACCCCTTCCGTCATGGCGTCGAAAAGCGATCGGAATTTGCGTTCGCTTTCCCGCAGGGCTTTTTCGGCACGTGAAAGCGCCGTGGTATCGATGATGAAACCTTCAATGCCGATCACCTTGCCGCCTTTTCGCACCGCCCGAGCCGAGTAGGTGTGGTAACCGATATCACCATTTTTCATTTTGCGGCTGAAAACGCCTGTATAATACCTGGGATCATCGTGCAAAATCCCACGGATCAGGACTCGGGCCTGCTCAATATCGTCATCTTTCTGCAAGTCCATGAAGGAGCGACCAATCACTTCGTCGGCATGCTCATACCCGTATAGTTTGAGCCAGGCGCGGTTGACCCCGGTCATCCTCCCGCTGAGTTCCGTAAAAAAGTAACCTGCATCGGTATTTTCAATGATTGACCGGAAGCGTTCCTCGCTGGCGCTCAGAGCCGTCGCTGCGCGACGCCGCTGGGCGATATAGACAGACAAAAATCCGATGACAATCAGCAGATAAACAATGACCACTGATGCCACAATAATCACATTCTGGTGTGTTTTAAAAAAAGATACGGGCCGATTGATGACCACACTGTGGCGCGGCAGGGTTGCGTCATCCACCCCGAAGCGCCGCATGGCCTGGTGATCGAACATCGCCTGGGCGGCACTTTCCGTCACAACGGGAATGTTATCCGCTTTTTCTCCGGACAGCACGCGCTCCGCCAGCAGGGCCGCATCCCGCCCGTGCTTTCGACCGGTCAACAGTTTTCCGCCGACAATCCCAAGTCCAAGCCGCTCCGCATGAACACCGTAGACAGGAACGCGACTGTCGCGCGTCAATTGCCGCGTCACTTCCTGCCAGCCAAAAACAGTTCCGGACTTGTCCACCGCGTAACTCTGAAGCAGCACCAGCCGGCCTTCCGATAAACGGCCAACCTGCAGGCAAAGTTCATCGAATGTCACGTTGTCGTTGTAGCGGATCAAAACGCGGCCCTGATACTTCGGCTCCAGGGCCTCGACCTCTCTTCTGAAGGACAGCCCGGTGAGCGTGTAGTCATTGATCACCAGAATTTCCCGGGTATCCGGATGCAGCGCCAGCATCAAGTCAAGCGTGCCCTCCGGATCAACATTCTGGGCAATACCGGTAATATTGCTGTGGCCATGAAGTGTCTCAGGATTGTAGTCATTGATACCGCAGAAAACGACCGGCACATGCCCGAAAAGCTCCCGCCGGTTGTTCAAGACGAATTCCAGCGCGTCGTTGTCCATCACCAGAACCAGCGACAGCCTTTTGCCCCGGTATTTATGCTGCAGAAGGGATCTATACCGGTCCAGATAGACCGGATCCGTGAAATTTTTTGAGTCCTGGTATTCCACCGCGAGGGTATCGACGAACCGGCTTCGGCTGAGAATCTCCAGCGCGCCCTGCTGTTCATCATCCGACCAGACATATCCCGGATGATAGGAATTCAGGATCAGGACAATTTTTGCGCCGTTTTGTCGGTCTTCAATATAGCCTGCGTGGACAACGGGATTAAAAAACAAGAAAAACAGCAACAGGGACATGTAAGGAGCGGCACATACGGCGCTCAGTTTGAAGATATCCCTGCAAAAAAGGACGGGACGCACGTCTGGACTGAGCTTTTCACGACACACGGCGGAAAGTGGCATTTTTACTGACTCTTTTTTTGATGCGGTTTTAAGTCGTTTCGGTGATGACCTCACCCCTACGACGTTTGACAAAAAAAATCAATAATCTTTTCACATTCTGTTTTATCGGTCATGGAAATAAAAAAATGAAGGCCCGGGTCGTAAAAAAGTTTATTTTAAAAGCGAAATATGGATCGTCATTCACTTTTTCCCGCCACTTTAACCTTGACAAAAACAGGCGTCTATGGTTTAGGTGTCGCCTTATTACTTTCAGGGGTTTAACTAATGAAAAAGACTTTGACCAACAAATCGAATACCAAAAGAAAGAGAACGCACGGCTTTCTTGTCCGCATGTCTTCCAAAACCGGCAGGCAGGTGCTGGCCCGTCGCAGGGCCAAAGGCAGAAAACGCTTAGCCGTATAAAAAAACCCGGGCGGCTTTCGAAAGAGCGTGGATTGAACTGCATGAAAACACAATCTTTCCGACACGCAGACAGGGTAACTCAAAAGAGCGGATATCGAACGATATACGAACAGGGGGTTAGAAGAAGTTCTCGATTCTTTACAATCATTACCTGCGGCAACACACTCGGGCGCAAGCGTTTGGGAATCACGGTCACGAAAAAAGCCGGAAACGCGGTGAAAAGAAACCGGATCAAGCGACTGATTCGCGAATTCTTCCGCCGTAACAGAGATTTGTTTCCTCAAGGCCATGATGTGGTGGTCATGGCCAGAAAAAATATGCCGCCTTTAACCTATCAGGACACATGCAAAGAATTGACAAAACTCTTCGAACGGGAAGCCGGCAGATAAAAATATGCTCAGAAAAGCTTTAATAAATGTATTGATTTTCATCATTCGTCTATATCAAACCTGCATTTCACCTTTTCTCTTCGCAACATCGTGCCGTTTTTACCCGTCTTGCTCCCAGTACGCGATTGAGGCAATTGCGATGCATGGACCCGTAAAAGGCGTCTATCTGGGTGCGAAAAGAATCCTGCGCTGCAACCCCCTGCATCCCGGTGGTTACGACCCGGTCAAGTAAACAAATAAATTCGGAGGTACACTCAATGGACAAAAGGACCATTCTCGCCGTCGTCTTGTCACTGGCGGTTCTTTTCTTATATCAGACATTTTTCGTCAAGCCACCCGTGCGCGAACAAGCCGAAACGACCTTACAGCAAACCGATCCGAAATCGGCCCCTACGACCGAACCGGCCCGGGCGGATCAGACCGCAAAAACGGCAAAAGCGCCGGCGGCCCGCAAAAGCGCCGTTACCACCGAAGCGCCGCCGAAAGACATTGTGGTGGAAACCCCCCACTATATCGCGGTTTTTTCAACGCGGGGCGCCGCGCTTAAATCGATTCAGCTGAAAAATTATTACCGGGACTGCGTTGAATGCACGGATGATATTTTCCCGAGGATTAAAAGTTTCTTTACAGGAAACACATACCAGCCCCAGGTCAAAACAAAAGATTTCGTTGAACTGGTTGATGTGCGCGAAGGCATGCCCTATCCGCTGGCCGTCACCTTTCCGGGCTCGAGCGCCGATATCGCCCCCGATGCCGTTTTCGAAACCGCCGCCGGTCGCCTGAACCTTCAAAACGGCGGTGAAAACCAAATCCTGACGTTTACGAAATCGTACGAGGACATCCGGGTTGAAAAGGTGTATTCCTTCGATTCGAAAGGCTACACGCTGTCGCTCGAGGTAAGGGTTCATAACCTGACGCAGGCACCGATCACCCAGACACCGAAGATCAGCTGGCACCAGTACGTGGATCCTCAAAAAGTCGATGATTCATTCGGCCATGAAGGACCGGTCACCTCCGTGGCCGGTAGTATCGATCGCCAGGCGGTCAAAAAGCTCAATTCGGAAAATGTCCTGGGTCCGAATGTGCTTTGGGGCGCCTTCGAAAGTAAATACTTCATCGCTTCGTTTATTCCGGAAAACCCGTCTCTGACGAACGTCTCTTTAACCCGGGACCAGGACAACATGGTGACCGTGGGCATGACCGGGCTAAAAGAAGTCATTCCCGGCGGCCAGATGAGCGCGTTTAATTATTCACTCTATATGGGCCCCAAACAATACAACCTCTTAAAAGACATCGGGGTAGGTCTTGAAAACGCAATTGATTACGGCTGGTTCAAATGGCTGGCGATCCCGTTTTTGCTCTTTTTGAACTTCCTGACCGGTTTCGTCCACAACTACGGTGTGGCCATCATCCTTCTGACGTTGCTGGTCAAAATTATTTTCTGGCCGCTTCAGAATATCAGCTACAAATCCATGAAGAAAATGCAGCAGATTCAGCCCAAAGTCCTGGCGCTGAAGGAAAAATTTAAAAACGATCAGGCCAAGATCGGCCAGGAAACCATGGCCCTGTATCGCGAGAACAAGGTCAATCCGTTTTCCGGCTGTCTGCCGATCGTGATCCAGATTCCCGTTTTTTTCGGCCTGTACAAGGCGCTGATGTATTCCATTGAGCTGCGCCATTCTCCGTTCTTTTTCTGGATTCAGGACATGTCGGTCAAAGACCCTTATTACATCACCCCCATCATTATGGGCATCACGCAATTCATTACGCAGAAAATGACCCCCTCCATGGGAGATCCGATGCAGCAGAAAATCATGCTGCTGATGCCTGTGATCTTCACCTTTTTCTTCCTGAACTTTCCGGCAGGACTGGTCATTTACTGGCTGTTTAGCAACATTTTCGGGATCGCGCAGCAATTCTACGTCAACAAGAAATTATCGACCACCTGATCGATACGGACGGAGTTTACCGATGAGTTCAAAAACAATCGAAATAGAAGAAAAAACGATCGACAATGCCATCGCGAAGGCCTGCCGGGATTTCGGCGTACCGCGCGAAAAACTCAACATTGAGATTATTTCCGAAGGCTCCGGCGGTTTCCTGGGACTGATGGCTAAAAAAGCCAGAATCCGCGCATCGCTTCTGGCGTTGGACATGGATTTTTCGATGGACACAGACAACCCGCAGGCGCGACCACAAGCCAACCGCGAACCCCGGCGCGAAGCCAGACCGGAAACAAGACGTGAAGAACGGCCTGAAGCCAGACACGAAGACCGCTCCGGATCCAGACGAGATAATAAGCCTCAAACGCAACAGTCGCCGAAACCTGTCCAGACAAAACCGATGGAAAAACGCAGCGCCTCCGCGCCGGTCAAACCCGATGCGCCACGTCACGCATCTACCGCTCGCAAAACCGACGTTTTCCAGGAGACGCCCCGTGAAAAACCGGTGCGTCCGGTTTCCGCCGTCATCGGCGCGCCGGCAACCACGCCTGCAGCCCTCCAGGCCGCCGAACTGCTCTCCGGCATCCTCACCCGAATGTCTTTTGACTGCCGGGTTTCAGCCACGGAGACGGACGACACTATTTTTCTGGCCATTGAAGGCGACGAAAGCGGGCTGCTCATCGGCAGACGGGGACAAAATCTCGACGCGCTGCAATATGTCATCAACAAAGCCGTCAACCGTTCCGAATCCGACCGTAAAATGATCGTGGTGGACTCGGAGGATTATCGCAGAAGGCGGGAGGAATCGCTTCTGGACATGGCCCAGCGCATCCGCGACAAAGTCATCAAAACGCAAAAACCCCTGTCTCTCGGGCACATGAACGCCCATGACCGGCGCATCATTCACCTGGCTCTCCAGGAAGACGAGGCTCTGATCACCAAAAGCCGCGGCGAGGGCGAATACCGGAAAATCATCGTTCTGCCGGCCAGAAAAGGATCCGGCGGCTCAAACAGTCGGGCCGTCAGAAGCCGTCCCTAAACGGAAAGGACAAAAAGCGTGAGCGCCCCGGACACCATCGCAGCCGTCGCCACACCCCTCGGCACCGCGGGCGTGGGCATCATTCGCGTCAGCGGTCAGCGTGCCGCTGACATCGCGGGTTTGCTTTTTAGTCCCGCACGCGGCGTGTGCGCATGGGAAAGCCACCGTCTCTATCACGGCGATCTTATGACCCTGGACGGACAGACTATTCTCGACGAAGTACTCGTCACCCTGATGCGCAAACCCCATTCCTTTACCGGCGAAGATGTTGTCGAAATTCACAGCCACGGCAATCCTTATATTTTGGAGGCCATTCTGGCGGAACTGATGAAAGCCGGCTGCAGGCCCGCCCGCCCGGGTGAATTCTCCGAGCGCGCCTTTATTTCCGGCCGCATGGATCTTGCCCAGGCCGAAGCTCTCGCAGCAATGATCACAG
>JAWOJC010000329.1:0-7391 GCA_046484315.1 Smithellaceae bacterium
ACATCCTGATGCCGGAAGATAACGATTAAGAAAAGGAGATACGCATGCAGGTTACATTACCAATCAAGACGCCATTCGTCTTGCATGGCACAGGAGCGCTTGCGCACCTGAAAAATTTCAAAGAGAAAAAAATATTAATTGTCACCGACGCGATGGGACGCAAGATATTCGGGGATAAGCTCGTCTCTTGCCTTGCCGGAAAAGAAGTCGTCTTTTTTGATGAAGTTGAACCCAACCCCAGTCTGAGTGTTATGAACAAGGCCGGTGATCTGGCAAAGAGTTTTCAACCGGAAGCCATTATCGGCATCGGCGGCGGATCGGCACTGGATACGGCCAAAGGCGCCTATTTTCTTTATGGTCAGCCGACGATGAAATTGACGGAAGTCGAGTATTACGTGGATTACCGGCTTTCGTCCAAATCCAAACTGGTTTTGATACCGACCACCAGCGGCACCGGGTCCGAGTCGAGCGCGGGCTGTGTGTTCACTCTGGAATCCAGCGGAATGAAAATCGATGTTATCTCCGCTGATTTTATTCCGGGCGTGATCATCGCCGATCCGGAGCTGACGCTTTCCATGCCCAGGGGGCTGACGATCGCGTCCGGCGTGGACGCGCTGGCCCAGGCCATTGAAAGTTCATCGAGCATCTTTATCAATGATTTTTTACTGGCGCTGAATCTGTCGGCGATCAAGACCATCATCAAGTACCTGCCGCTGGCGGCGGGTCAGGGCGCCAACGACATCGCCGTGCGGGCAAAAATGCATTATGCGGCCTCGATGGTCGGTATGGCGATGGGCAATGTCAGTCTCGCCATCGGGCATGCTATCGGGCATGCCATTGGCGCCGTGTTTCCGTATCCCCACGGTCTTACCGTGGCCGTTGCGCTGCCGGGCCATATTGAATACAACCGCGTGGAGCGCAAAGCGATATTCAATGAAATTCTGGAAAGCAGCTTCAATATTCAAGGTGAAGCCGATCCCGCAGCCAGGCTGGCTCATCTGATTCGCGAATTCCTGACGAGCTTGGGCGTGCCGACTTCCGCCAGGGAATTGGGTATTACCCAGGAAGATTGGGACGCGAATTTTCCAAAATTAGTAAAGTTCGCGTCCATGGACACCTGCCTGAGAACAACCCCGCGTCCGCCTGCGGAAGGCGATATTGCCAAACTGCTGACGTATGTTTACGAAGGCAAGGCTATAGATTTCTAGAGGACGCGCATCTTTCACGCGGCGCCGTTGGAAGGGAAGACCAAGTGTTTTATCAGGAACTTTTGTTTCGTAATGTTCATGGCAGATAAAGCGGCAGGAGGCCTTCGATGAGGAAAGCACCGGATTTCAGATCGGACAGCCAAAGCGGTAAGGGCCGGCTGCGCGGGACGCAGACGTTGGGCAGGCTTTCTTCTGCGGCCGATAGTGCGGATTTTGTGCCTGACGCGTATTCTCAAACCGGTACCTATGTTCTTCAGGCCGGGTGTCTGGCGTATGTGAGCGCTTCGTTTTGCGAGGCGCTGGGCTATGAAAGTCCGCAGGATCTGACGGGCAGGTCTTTCTGGGAACTGGTTCACCCGGAGGATGTCCGCGCGGTAACCCTGGAGATCACCCGCGATGAAAAAAAACCCGCCGCGAACCCGCCCATTTTTCGTCTGCTGGATAGAAGCCAAAAACCCGTCTGGGTTCATATGCGGGGGGATTCCGTCAACTGGCGCGGTAAGCCCGCCAATGTGGGTTGTCTGATCGAGGCCTCGCCGTTCGGCGTTTTCATGGTCTCGCTTCAGGAATCTCTGGAACGTTATGAGACCATTCTGGATGATGTGGATATTCATGTGGGTGAAATCGATCTCCAGGGACGCATGACCTTCATCAATGATGCGGGCTGCCGGATGTGGAACCTGCCGCGTGAGCGCCTGATCGGCCTGCCGGCCAAAGCCTATATGGATGATGAAACGCTCGAAAAAGTTACACAAATTTACCGGCACGTTTTTGAAACCGGCATTCCCGTGAAAAACGTTGTTCTGGATGTCCGCGGTCCGCATGGGGAAAAGCACACCATCGACACGTCCGTTTCGCTGATTCGCGACGCGGCCGGCAAGTCCATCGGTTTTCGTAAAGTTACGCGCGACGTCACCGAGAAGCGAAACGCCGAGAAGAAGCTGGCCGGAGAGAGATCCCGGTTGGAAGCCATCTTCGGAAGCGTCAAGGACGCGATCATCACTGTGGATCCGGACTTCCGCGTCATTGACGCGAACACCTCCACCGAACAGATCTGCGGCATCGGTGTCAAAGACATTGCCGGGCGGGAATTTTCCACCTGTTCCACCGCGTGCGGTCAGGCCTGCCGGGAAGTCTTGCGTCAGAACTTAGAGCAGAAGACCGCCGTCCGGGAATACCGTATCGAATGCGACCACAAGCTTCGGCCCCAGCAGGTGGTGAGCGTATCGAGTTCGCCTCTGCTGGACCCTCAGGGGAACTTCTTAGGCGCCGTGATGGTCATTCGTGACATTACCCTTCTTCGGGACGTGGAAAGGGAGCTTCGCGAACGCAACCAGTTTCAAAACCTCATCGGTCGGAACAAGACGATGCAGGGCATCTACAGCCTTCTGGAAGACCTGGCCAACATGGAGACCACCGTTTTGGTGACAGGCGAAAGCGGCACGGGAAAAGAACTGGTGGCCCGCGCCCTGCATTACAGCGGGAACCGTGCCTTTAAGCCGTTTGTCACCGTCAACTGCTGTGCTTTGGCTGAAAGCCTTTTAGAGAGCGAACTGTTCGGCCATGTGAAAGGTGCATTTACCGGCGCCATCAAAGACAAACAGGGACGTTTTGCCGCCGCCGACGGGGGCACCCTTTTACTCGATGAAATCGGCGACATCTCCCCCATGATCCAGCTGAAGCTGTTAAGAGTGCTTCAGGAGAAGGAATTTGAGCGGGTGGGTGAATCGACGCCCCGGAAAGTGGATGTCCGGGTCATTGCCTGCACCAACAAAGATTTGAAGGAAAAAGTCAAGCGGGGCGAATTCCGTCAGGATTTATACTATCGGCTCAAAGTCGTCGAAGTAGCGCTTCCCCCCTTACGAGAAAGACTCGAAGACCTGCCGCTTTTGGTGGACCATTTTCGGCGGACCTTCAACGAGCGTTTTCACAAGCAGATCGAAGGGATTTCGAGTGAAGTGCTGAGCCGTTTTATGGATTACGCCTGGCCTGGGAACGTGCGCGAGCTGGAACATGTGATGGAGCATGCTTTTGTGCTTTGCCACGGCGGCGCGATCACCCTCAAACATCTGCCGGCGGATATCCGTCATTATGAACCGGATGGTGATTATTCCTTGTCGAAAAGCGCAGTCAGCGCGTCGCGGGAGGCGGACGATATTCTGGCTGCTCTGAAAAAAACCGGTTGGAATAAATCCAAGGCCGCCCGAATCCTGGGTATCGGTCGACGCACCATCTACCGTAAAATTGAAGATTACCAGCTCAGCAATAAATAGTGTGCCGTGGCACATGTGTGCGTGCGCAAAAGTGTGCCACGGCATAGGTGCTTAGTCGCCGTCTTTTTTTGTAACTCATTTTTATCCACTGATATCAATACAATACAATTATTCACGCTATCTGCTATTTTAGGCATGTAACTTGTAGTTTATCAGGCCGTTGCACAGGTGCACGGTTTGAGCGGCCATTGTTTTTAATCCGGACGTATGAGGACGCCCAGGGGGCTTTCTCCTCGTCATCCGCAAGACAAATATAAAAACGCAGGAGGTTAGTAATGGAAAACGCGAAGATTAATATTTTTGATATCATGGCATGCAATGTGTACTGGGATTTTGAGAGCGCCATCATGCCGAAGGAAACGCACAAGTTTCTGGTGGCGCTTCTGCCGACTGAAGGCGTGGTCACGCCCGACATCATCGAGAGCATCACCGCGTACGGTCCGGATGGCTATGAAGTGAAGTTCAAAAACGAAAAGTACGAAAACCTCGGGAAAAACGGCTGGTTTTATGATCGGCAGATCGGCAGCTACTGGTATATGGTCAACCTGCCCACCGGCTTCATGAAGGAAGGCGAATATACCATTGAAATCAAAGGTAAAGACGGAAGCGTCGCTCGCAAATCGCGCATTCAGAAAAGCGCGCCCTCGGATGCGGCCGTGAACGCCTACCTCAAAAATCGTGACCGGATTGTCAGCTCATTTTCACCGTCAAAAACCAAGCCGCTCGCGGCCGGTTCCGCGCTTAAAGGCATCACATGTAAATGGGAAACGCTAAAAGATGTTGCCAATCTTGACGCGTTTTATGTTTACCGCCTGTGCCAGGCTTCCATTCCGATGGAATTCGACGGCAATAATCTAATCTGGTTTGACAACATTTATCTCCAGCGGTTGATGGGCAAGGGAGACGATTCCGGCCTGAACCGGGGCGAGGTGGTGATCGGAAAAGAGCTCAAACCGAAAACCAGTTATGGATATTTTGTGGAGATCACGGACGGCAACATCAGCGGTGAGGCCAATATCTGCATCTTCCAGCCGCACCAGTTTTTTGTGACGCCGTAACGGGCAAGCGGGTGCGATGGCTATAGCAATAGTGGGATTGCCGCAAGTATTTCAGGAGGGAAAAGATATGATGTGGATCAAATCAGTTTTAACGGCTGTGGTGGCTGTGTTGGTGCTCGTTGCGGGCGCCCAGGCCCAGGAGATCATCATCGGATATTCCGGGCCCCTTTCGGGGCTGGCCGCCGACTATGGTCAGGACGCGTATAATGGCATAGAACTGGCCGTAAAAGAAATCAATGCGGCGGGCGGTATTACCGTAGCCGGCAAGAAACACAAATTTAAACTTGAACGCCTCGACGATATGGCCAATCCCACGCAGGCGGCCAACAATGCCCGCCGTTTCCGGGCGGGTGGTGCTATCGCGGTTTTTAATCCCATCTATAATACCGCCGCCGCCATGATGCAATTCAATGAAGAAAAGGATAATGAGTTCCTTGTTCTGGCCTTCACCAGCACGCCGCGCATTTCCGAGACGGGCAATAAGCTCTTACTGGTAGCGCCGGGCGCGTTTTCATCGCAGGTCGAAATCAGCGTGAGATGGGCCATGGAAAAAGGCTGGAAGAAGTGTGCCATGCTGGTGACGATCGGACCTTACGGTCAGGAGTGGCGCAATGAGTTTCGGACCATTTGGGAAAAAAGAGGCGGGACGATTACCGCGGATCAACCGGCCAACTACTACACAGAGACGGACTATGCTGCCCCGATTACTGCGGCGTTGGCCACGAAACCGGATGTTTTGCTGATCGGCGGGCCGTCCGATACGACAGCGCTGATGATCGAACAGACCCGACAGATGGGTTTCAAAGGCGGTTACATTCTGATCGATCAGGCAGTCATTGATCATATTGCGACCGTCTTAAAGGGAACAAAGCTTATGGGCAATCTGATCGGTTCCGCCGGCGCGGGCATTCCGTCGCCTCAGGGACGGTTGGTTGGCGCGCGCTATCGGGAAGCTTACAAAAGAACAGCCAATCCGATTGCCACATTTAATTTTGCCTTTGTTCATGCTCTGGCGCGGGCCATTTCCGCCGCCGGTACAACGACGGATGTTTATAAAATCCGCGCGGCTTTTCCTAAAGCTTTCCCCATGTACATTTCAGAGTTCCCGATGGAGGTTTACGGCGTGACCCCGTCCGGGCGACTGCTGGTGACGACAGGAACGCAGACGATTACGAATGGTGAGAGGGATACGCCGGAAATCTATTTCTGGTGGCCCAAGACGCAGGAAGAATACGAGGCGGTAGAAAAGACGTCGCAGATTGACCGCAGCATTCCCCGTCGGTGGCTGAAAGCCAACTAGATTGTGAAGCGTTTATAAAAGGGGGGCAAAAGACCTGCAAGACCCTTTTCGTGGTGATGGGGGTGGCAGCCGTCTGACGAAAGTTCAATCGGTGAAAGCCGGACGGCTGCTTTTTCAAAACCATTTACTGCGTTTTCCCACAGACAGATCAGGAGGAAGACATTGAAAATAAGCGCGGCTGTGCTCCGCGAAAAAAGAAAGCCGTTTGCGCTCGAAGAGCTGGAACTGGATGATCCCCGTCCGGATGAAATCCTGGTGAAGATCGCGGGCACCGGGATTTGCCACACGGACCTGACGATTCGGGAAAATCCTCTGGTCCTTCCGGTCGTTTTAGGACACGAAGGCGCGGGCGTTGTCGAGAGAATCGGGTCTTGTGTCACCAAGGTCAAGCCGGGCGATGCGGTTGTTTTGAGTTTTGTTTACTGCGGTTCGTGCGCCAACTGCCGTCAGGGCATGCCTGCCTACTGCACGCAATCGGTGATGGGGACGTTTGGCGGTGTCCGCTCTGACGGGACCACAACACTGTCCAGAAACGGCGAGAAAATATACGGCAATTTTTTCGGCCAATCATCATTTGCTACGCATGCGCTGACCTATGAAAACAACGTGGTGAAAGTGCGATCCGACGCGCCGCTTTCCATGCTGGGGCCTCTGGGCTGCGGCATTCAAACCGGCGCAGGTGCAGTCATCAACAGCCTGCGCGTTAAAGCCGGTTCCTCTATTGCTGTTTTTGGCCTGGGATCGGTGGGGCTTGCCGCTGTCATGGCAGGAAAGCTCTGCGGCGCATCAACGATTATCGGCGTGGATATCAAACGCAATCGCCTGGATTTGGCCCGTGAACTGGGGGCAACGCATATCATCGAACCGTCAGACGCCAATGCGACAACGGAGATCAAAAAAATTACACAAGAAGGCGCCCATTACTCCCTGGAATGCACGGGCAACCCCAAGGTGCTCCGCCAGGCGCTGGAATGCCTGCGAAGGCCGGGCGTATGCGGTTTGCTGGGCGGCGCGCCCATGGGCACGGATGTTACCTTCGATATGAACTCGATCATGTTCGGCAGAACCGTTCGCGGTATTCTGGAGGGAGACAGCGTTCCCGATATCTTTATTCCGCAGCTCGTCGACATGATCATGCAGGGGCGATTCCCGCTGGAGCGTCTGGTGACTTATTATGATCTGGACCGGATCAATCAGGCCGTGACGGATTCGGAAGAGGGGCGGACAATCAAGCCTGTGCTGAAGATGACATCCTGATGCCGGCAGGGCATCGTATAAAAATCGCGCCAATCTGCCGGCGTATATTTACGAAGGAAAGGCTATAGATTTCTAGAGGGTGTGCATCTTTCACGCGGCGCCGCCGGTGGGGGGATGCCCAATTGTTTTATCAGGAACTATTGTTCGTAATGTTCATGGAAGATAAAGCGGCAGGAGCCATCGATGAGGAAAGCACCGGATTTCAGATCGGACAGCCAAAGCGGTAAGGGCCGGCTGCGCGGGACGCAGACGTTGGGCAGGCTTTCTTCTGCGGCCGATAGTGCGGATTTTGTGC
>JAWOJC010000039.1:0-3532 GCA_046484315.1 Smithellaceae bacterium
CTTTGTGAGACAACATCTCACAAAACATACTGTCATCATCCACAATAAGAATCCTGGCCGCCATTAAAAGAGTCCTTTGTTAGGTGTTAGTCGAGGGGAGAAACCACTGAGGCTGATATCGGTAAGGCGGCTTTGAAACTTAAGTAATTTTGACGGCGTTATCCGATCCGGCGGGATTATGTCCGCCCGGCCCGGACGAAACGTCCCCGCATCTAAACGGCAACGCCTTTTGCCCCGCAATAGTCGGCCCGCCGAAAATTTCTCAACTTCTCGATATTCATAACACATTCAGAATGCCTCTTTTTAATCCGCACCCCGAAAAAGGTTTTGGCATTCTTAATGCTATCATCCCGTCATCAGGAAAAGGTGACGCTATGAACATTATTTATTGCTGCTGCGCTCAGGACCAAAGTTGCGACAGAGTCACAAGGGTCGTCGATATTCTTGTCGCCGCTGATAAATTTGATACGTTCCATCATCTACAGGATTTTGAAAAATATCTCCGCACCAGCCTCGCCTCCGAGCACCTGGTTATCCTGCACGCGGGAAGCAAAAAGCACCTCGAACAGTTTTTATCCCTGCAGGAACTGTTCATCGGCCAGAAGACTATTGTCATTGTGCCGGACCGTCAGCCCGACACCATTGCGTTGGGACACAGCCTGAGACCTCGCTTCATCACTTACGCCGACAGTGATTTTCTGGAAATGGCTTCGGTGATCCGTAATATTCTGCATCACCCGGAAAGCGGCAAGGCCGGCCAGGGGCTAAGATCGTAACAACCAGGAAAGGGATGGATTCACGCCATGGAGCTGATCATCGATAAAAAAACCAAAAGCGGCAGACTTACCCTGACGGACGATCTTAGCATCAGCCGGGCAACGTCGCTTCGTGAGGCCATCGAGCAGGCCCTCAAAAAGGTCAAACACCTGACCGTGGATATCGGGCAGGCCCGAGGCGTTGATTTGTCGTTTTTGCAGCTTTTATGTTCGGCGCACCGCTCGGCGACGGTGATGAATAAATCCATGACGCTTGCGGGAAAGTCCAATGAAGCTTTGCAAAAAGCGGTGGACGAAAATGGTTACGGCCGCACATCGGGCTGCGTTCTGGACAAAACCAGTACCTGTTTATGGGTGGTGCGAGACGATGAGTAAAGTCATTATGACAGTGGACGATTCCGCCTCCGTGCGGCAGATGGTTTCCTTCACGCTCAAGCAGGCGGGATACACGGTGGTTGAAGCCTGTGACGGCCGCGACGCGCTTGGCAAACTCGGCGGCGCCGGCGTGCACATGGTGCTCACCGATCTGAACATGCCGGTGCTTGACGGCATCGGCCTGATCAAAGCCGTCCGCACGGATCCCGCGCACAAATTTATCCCCATCGTCATGTTGACGACGGAATCCCAGGCGGAAAAAAAGCAGGAAGGAAAAGACGCCGGGGCCACCGGCTGGATCGTCAAGCCCTTCAAACCGGAACAACTGCTGGCCGTCGTCAAAAAGGTGATCGGATGAATGATTCTCACGCGCATATTTTCCGGGAAGAAGCTTTGGAACTGCTGGCCGAATTGGAAAACTGCCTTCTCGAACTCAAAGACACCCCGCAGGATGAAGAGCTCATCGCGAGGATTTTCCGCGCCATGCACACCATCAAAGGCTCAGGCGCCATGTTCGGCTTTGATGAAATCGCGGCGTTCACCCATGATATCGAAAATATCTATGAACTGATCCGTAACGATAAAATTAAAGTCCGTGCGGATATCATCGAGCTGACCCTGTCCGCCTGCGACCACATTCGCGCACTGGTGCAGGACGATCCGGACATCGACCGGACAAAAATGCGCAGCCTCACGGCGGCATTTCGCAAGTTTATCCCCGCCGGCCCGAAAGAAAAACCGGCGCCGGCGCCTGCGCCTGCAAAACCACCAACCCCCGAAGAACGCTTGGCCGCGGGCGTCACCTACCGTATCCGCTTTCAACCCGACCGGAATATTTTCAGCATGGGCGCCAATCCTTCCCTGCTTTTGTCGGAACTTCGCGAGCTCGGCTTCTGCCAGATTACCGCCCAGACCGACGACATCCCACAGATCGGCGATCTGGAGGCCGAAGCATGTTACATTTTCTGGGATATCGTCCTGACGACTGATCGGGGTGAAAACGCCATTAAAGACGTCTTTATTTTTGTAGAGGATCGCTGCGAACTTAAGATCGATATTATTGATCAGGCATCGGCGGAATCCCGCCCGTATAAAAAGTTGGGTGAAATTCTTGCCGAACGCGGCGATATCTCGACGGAGGCCGTCAGCAAGGTTTTGGGCTCGCAAAAGAAGCTCGGCGAAATCCTTGTGGAAGAAGGGCTCGTCGCACCGGACCGCATCAATTCGGCGCTGGCCGAACAACAGCATGTCCGAGAGATGCGTGAAAAAAGGCAGGTTATTCCGGAAGCCGCTGCGACCATTCGCGTGCCTGCCGAAAGACTCGACCGTCTGGTCAACATGGTGGGCGAACTGGTCACCGTGCAATCCCGTCTCTCGCAATTGTCCACGAGCATCAACGACGCGGATCTGGCCCTGGTGGCCGAAGAAGTCGAGCGGCTCACGGCGGAACTGCGCGATAACACCATGAGCATCCGCATGCTGCCCATCGGCAATACGTTTAGCAAATTCAAACGTCTGGTCCACGACCTCTCCGCGGAGCTGGGCAAGGAAATCCAACTGGTGACCGAAGGCGGCGAAACCGAGCTGGACAAGACCGTGATTGAAAAGCTCAATGACCCGCTGGTGCATCTGATCCGCAACAGCATCGACCACGGCATCGAAATACCCGAAGTCCGGCTGGCCGCAGGCAAATCCAAAGCCGGTTCAGTCCGGCTGGCCGCCGAGCATTCCGGCGCGTACGTGCTGATTCATATTTCCGACGACGGCGCGGGCCTCAATCCGGACGCAATCCGTCAAAAAGCCCTGGAGAGAAATCTCATCGCCCCGGATGAAACACTTACGGAAAAGGAAACTTTCGCGCTGATCTTCGCGCCCGGTTTTTCACTGGCTAAAACCGTCACCAGCGTTTCGGGCCGGGGCGTCGGCATGGACGTGGTGAAAAAAAGCATCGATGCGCTGGGCGGCGCGGTGGACATCATCAGCCACCCGGGCCGGGGCACCACCATCACCCTCAAGCTGCCTTTAACGCTGGCCATTATTGACGGCCTGCTCGTCAAGATCGCCGACGCCTTCTTTGTGATTCCGCTGGCCGCCATCGAAGAATGCGTGGAGTTGAACCGCACGGACATTCAAAACGCGCACGGTCGCCAACTGGTCCACATCCGCGGAGAAATGGTGCCTTATATTCCGCTGCGTGAACGATTTGCCGTCCGGGGCGACGCGCCGGCCATCGAACAGATCATCATCAACCGTGTCGGCGAACACCGGATCGGTCTGGTTGTGGATCAGGTGGTGGGCGAGCACCAGACGGTTATCAAGAATCTGGGAAAGTTTTACCGCAGGATCAAGGAAGTATCCGGGGCGACCATTCTGGGCGACGG
>JAWOJC010000203.1:0-4963 GCA_046484315.1 Smithellaceae bacterium
GACAATCTGCGCCCCAAGACCGCAAAACCGCTCGACGGAGTCATGGTGTTGAATCCGTTCGATGACGCTATGAACGCGATCCATCACTGCGCCCAGATCCACCGGCGGTGGGATGACTGCGGGAAGGCCGAATTCCTTTGCTCTTTTCATCAGGGCATACACACCGGCTGTCCGGATTAGTGTCTTTGAAGGCACGCAGCCGTAATGCAGACAATCCCCGCCCAGTTTCGGCGATTTTTCGATCAGGATGGTTTTCGCGCCGAACTGGGCCGCGCCCGCAGCTGCACTCAAGCCCGCTGCGCCGCCGCCTAAAATGCCCAGATCGTAATCATAATTTGCCATAAAGCCTCCTTCAGGTTTGACGGGCGCAATGCCTGCCCTGTTTATAAAAGCTGAAGCAAAGATTATCACAACACATATTTCTGGTATATTAAATATTAGGATTGTATAAGAAAGCACAAGTTAAAAAGAGAAATGTTTTCGATTCCCGTGCAATGGGGTGTAAAGGCTCGCTCTGTTGAAATAGGAGAAAAAAGGAGCAGGTGGCATGTCTTCCCGATTTATCAAGATCGTTCTTTTTGTCGTTTTGGCCTGTCTTGTGGCCGCCTTTTTTCTTTTGGATTTGAACCGGTATTTCACACTGGATTATATCAAGCAATCCCGCGACGGCTTTGCGGCGTTTTACGCCCAAAACAGGATTCTGACGATTGCCGTCTATATGCTGCTCTATATCGCGATCACGGCTCTGTCGCTGCCGGGCGCGGCCGTGATGACGCTGGTAGGCGGTGCACTGTTTGGTTTTGTCACCGGCCTGATTGTCGTCTCTTTTGCCAGCACCATCGGCGCAACGCTGGCCTGTTTCGTTTCACGGTACCTTTTGAGAAATTGGGTGGAAGAAAAATTCGGCGACAAGCTTGGTGCGATCCATACAGGTCTGGAAAAGGAAGGCGCTTTTTATTTGTTTACGCTCCGCCTGATCCCCCTGTTTCCCTTTTTTGTGATTAATTTACTCATGGGGCTGACCCGGATGAAGCTTTGGACTTTTTACTGGGTGTCGCAGGTCGGAATGCTGGCAGGTACGGCTGTGTATGTCAATGCGGGCAAGGAATTGGGGAAAATCGAATCGCTCTCCGGCATTCTCTCGCCGACGCTGATTGTCTCCTTCGTTCTCCTGGGGTTGTTTCCACTTGCGGTCAAGAAAATCATGAATCGGTACAAGACTTTTAAACTTAAAGGATAGAGGTGAAGGCATGAGCTACTATGAACCAAAGGACCTGGCCGATTTCCCCAACATCGGCGAATGGGCAGCCGAACAGGGCAATACGTTTTTTGAATACTATGGAGCGGCAACCGGGGCAGGAAAACTGACCGAGCGGGAAAAATCGCTTATCGCGCTGACCGTTGCCATGACACAGAACTGTCCTTATTGCATTGACGCCTATACCACCAAGTGCCTGTCGTTGGGTGTTTCCGATGAAGAAATGATGGAAGCGGCACACGTGGGTGCGGCCATGATGGCGGGCGTGACGCTTGCGCACACCACCCAGATGCGGAAAATCATCAAAAAGAAGGAAATGTAATGGACGCATCCGAGCAACTGAAAATTCTTGGCGCAATTGACGCTATTCCATCTTTTTTTGAGAAAATCCGGAAAAACGACAAAGTGCCGCTTGTCGCTAAAAGCATTGATATTTTACAGATCAATGTCGGGCGCGTCTGCAATCTGGCCTGCCGGCACTGTCATGTTAACGCCGGCCCGAATCGCAAGGAGAGCATGTCGCGGCCCGTGCTTCAGAAATGCCTGGCGGTTCTGGAGGCGTTCCCGATCTCGACCATTGACATCACAGGCGGCGCGCCGGAGATGAACCCGCATTTTGAATGGTTTGTCTCGGAAGCGGCCCGACTGAAGCGCCGCCTCATTGTCCGGTCCAATCTAACGCTTTTAACCCAAGGGCCTTACCGACGCCTGCCGAAGTTTTTCGCCGAGAACCGTGTGGAAGTCGTCACGTCGCTGCCGGATTATCTGGAAGGCAAATCCGACCGCCAGCGCGGTGCGGGCGTTTTTCACAAGGTGATTGAAGCGATGCGCGAACTCAACCGTCTGGGGTATGGCATGGAGGGAAGCTCTCTGGTGCTCGATATTGTGCACAACCCCGTCGGAGCTTATCTGCCCGGCTCACAGGCCGCACTCGCGCATGAATACCGCGATCGTCTGCTCACCGGGCACGACATCCGGTTTAACCAGCTTTTTTGTCTCACCAACCTGCCGATCGGTCGTTACCTGGACTATCTGCTCGCCTCCGGCAATTTTGAAGACTATCTTTCCACGCTGTGCCAATCGTTCAACCCGATCGCCGTGGATAACGTGATGTGCCGGACCACGCTATCCGTCGGTTGGGACGGGTCGCTCTACGATTGCGACTTCAATCAGATGCTCGATCTTAAAGTGAATCACGACGCGCCGGACCATATCATGGATTTCGATATGCAGAAACTTGCACACCGCGAGATCGTCATCAACAATCATTGCTATGGATGTGTGGCGGGCGCGGGTTCCTCCTGCCAGGGAGCAACAACAGGTGTCTGATGCCGTAAGTATATCAGTCATTATTCCGGTGCTGAACGAAGGCGAACGCATAAACGACATGCTGCGTTCGCTTGCGCTTACTGCCGGAAAGGTGACTTCTGAAATAATTGTTGTGGACGGCGATCCGGCAGGCTCGACGATTGCGCACATTACCAATGCCGATATTCTTCGGCTCACTGCGCTAAAAGGCAGGGCCAGCCAGATGAACGCAGGGGCAGCGCGGGCACGCGGCGAGATTCTTCTTTTTTTGCACGCCGACACGCTCCTGCCGAAAAACGCTTTGAGTCAAATAACAGCCGCCCTTGCCGACGGGCTTTACGTTGGCGGTGCTTTTGATTTGGGAATTTCCAATCCACACTGGATCTTTCGCCTCACCGGCTGGTGCGCATCACTCAAGCACCGCCTGACGCGCATCCCTTACGGAGATCAGGCCATCTTTCTACGGCGGCGCTATTTTGAAAGTATGGGCGGTTATCCGGCCATACCGCTCATGGAAGACGTCGAGCTGATGAAGCGCGTTAAGCGGCGCAGGGGCCGCATCATCATTTTGCCGGATGCCGTGGCCACCTCTTCGCGCAAGTGGGAGAAAGACGGCGTGGCTTACACGATATTGCGCAACTGGGTGCTCCAGGCGCTCTATCTGTTTGGTGTGCCGGCTGACAAATTAGTAAAATACTATTACAAAGCGTAGGTACGTATATGAAAAGCCCGCTATTGATCATTGCAGCCATTCTCCTGCTATCGTGTCCGCTTCATGCGCAAATGCTGGATCAGGGTTTTCGTGAAGATTTCGAGACTCTTTCGGACTGGAAACCTCTCACCTTTCCGAAGATCCCGCGCCACAGTGTCTATCGCATAAAGAAAGAAGAAGAGAAAAGCATTCTGGTGGCCAAGGCCAATGCCTCCGCTTCCGGCCTCATCAATACCCGGTCCTTCAACATCTATAAAACGCCGATCATTCAATGGCGCTGGAAGGTATCCAATATTTATGCGGCGGGCGATGAGAAAAAGAAATCCGGAGACGACTATCCGCTGCGCATTTACGTCGTGTTTAAATATAATCCGGATAAAGCCGGGGTATTCGAAAAGGCCCAATATGCGGCGGCGAAATTGATTTACGGCGAGTATCCACCGCACTCGAGCCTCAACTACATCTGGGCCAATAAAAAGTATCCAGAGAAAATTCTACCCAACCCATTCACGGCCAAAGCGCAAATGATTTTGTTGCAGAAAGGCCCGGATCGCACAGGGCAGTGGATGGATGAACGGGTGAACGCTCTGGAAGATTACCGTACGGCCTTCGGATCGGATCCGCCCATCGAGGCGAGTATCGCCATCATGAGCGATGCGGATAATACCGGCGAAAAGGCCACGGGGTTTGTTGATTTTATCGAGGTTTCCAAAGATTGAAAGAAAACGCTTTAATCATTTTTTTGAAGTATCCCAAAGTGGGCGAGGTCAAAACGCGCCTGGCCGCCGTTTTGGGAAACGCGCAGACGCATCAGCTCTACAAATGCTTCCTTACGGATATCGCAGTCATGACGCACAAGGTCAATGCACAAATTCTTATTGCGTATTCGGGACCGGCAAACGCGTCGTTTGCGGATTTTCCAGGCGTGCCCAGTATTCGGCAGCGCGGCAGTGATATCGGCGAGCGCATGTTTTTTGCCTTCGAGGAGGTTCTGACGCAGGGCTTTGAGCGCGTGGCGCTTATCGGAAGTGATGCCCCCGATCTTCCCGCATCAATGATTAACGATGCTTTTGAAATTCTGCGGTCGGTGGATATTGTGCTCGGGCCCAGCACGGACGGCGGATATTATCTGGCGGCCTGCAAACGCGGGAGCCTTCGCCAATCCATGTTTTCCGATATTCCCTGGAGCACCGGGAGGGTTTTTTCCGAGACGCTCCAGCGCATCGACGATGCGGGCCTTGCATCGGCCGAGCTTCAACCCTGGTCGGATATCGACGATTTTGACGATCTGAAAAACTTTTATATGAGGAACAGACAAAGCTCATCGAAGGTCGTGCAATATTTAGATTCAGTAAAATTTTTGCGCGAAACGTAATGGCGGTTGTATGATGCCGGCGATCTAACCTGAATTCGGAGGCAATACACATGAAAAACCTTTTTTGGTTGTTCCCTGCGTTGTTGTTGATGAGCGGATTGTGTTTCGCCGAGCGCACTATGCCACCGGCGGGCGGCCCGCTTCGCGCATGCCCCAAAAGCCTCAACTGCGTAACATCTGCGGGCGGTGATTCCGAACACGCCATCGCCCCGATTTCCTATTCAGGAAGTCGGGCCGAGGCTTTCGCGCGGCTCAAAGAGACCTTAAGCGGGATGAAGCGCACAAAGATCGTTGCGGAGAAAGAGGACTA
>JAWOJC010000318.1:0-21971 GCA_046484315.1 Smithellaceae bacterium
CCCTGCCGGATCAAAACGGCAATGAGGTGAAGCTAAGCGATGTGCTCGCCCATTACCGCGGCGCCGTGCTGGCTTTCTATCCCAAAGACGACAGCCGTAATTGAACGTCCCAATTCGTTGAGTTTCAACGAAACATCGCAGAATTTGAAAATCGCAATATCAAGGTTCTCGGGATCAGCAAAGACTCGGCGCAGTCCCACCGGGCGTTTATCGCTAAACACGGCCTGTCGTCGCTGACGCTGCTGGCCGATGAAAAAGCCACCGTGATCAAGCTTTATGGCACCAATCATCCCGTGCTGCCGGTTTCGAAGCGCGTGTACATCCTGGTGGACAAAGAAGGGAACATCGTTTACAGAAAGGACAAGGGTTTTGGGCTTCTCGACAACCAGACACAAACGCTTCTCGGGGAGATCGACGGAAAAATTAAATAATCGTGTGCGATGATGAATGAAGATGAATTTCTAAAGCTGGATAATCAATTGTGTTTTGTGCTGTACGCCGCATCCCGCGTGCTCACGAAGCTCTATGGACCGTTTCTCGCGAAACTCGACATCACGTATCCGCAATATCTGGTGATGCTGGTTTTGTGGGAACACGACGCCCTGCTCGTCACTGACATCTGCAAGCGTCTGTATCTGGACACCGGCACCCTCACGCCGCTGCTTAAAAGGCTTGAAGCAGCCGGGTTGATTTCACGCAATCGGTTGACTGAAGATGAAAGAAAAGTGATGGTCAGCCTCACCGCGAAGGGCAAAGCGCTCAAGAAAAAGGCTCAGCGTGTGCCGGAAGAGCTCTTTTGCCGCAGTGGTCTGACCGTGGATGAATTTCTTTCGATCAAGCAAAATGTTGGCGCGCTGTTGCATCGCATGGATGAAGATCTGAAAAAGCAGGTATGTGAATAACACCCATGAAGGAGCTGTGAGGAGGAAGTATCATGGCGGTAAAGGCTCTGTACACGGCACATGCTGTGGCGACCGGAGGCAGAAACGGCAATACAAAATCGGATGACGGGTTGGTAAACGTGAATCTGTCGGTTCCGAAAGCGATGGGCGGCCCGGGGCGCGAAGGCACAACAACGCCGGAGCATCTGTTCGCAGCCGGATACGCGGCCTGTTTTGGAAGCGCCTGCGAGTTCATGTCGCGGCAGCTTCGAATCATTCCCAAATCGATTGAAGTAAACTGCGCCGTGGGGATCGGCCCAAGCGACGCGAGTGGATTCGGCCTGGTTGTGGATATTGAGGCCAAGGTGGCAGGATTGTCTCAGGAAGAGGCCGAGAAAGTGGTCGCGGCGGGGCATAAAGCCTGCCCGTATTCCAACGCCATTGCCGGTAACGTAGAGGTCACGATCCACACCGTGGCCGTCTAAACCGCCGGACCTTCGAGCTGCGGCAGATCTCTTTCGACAGGAACAAACGGGCCGGGCAGGCAAAATGCAATGCCCGGCCCGACTTTTTCCGGATTTGCAAAACGCTTGCCTGTTGACAGGCCAGGACTGTTTGTGTCACATTTCTGGCATCAACAAACGAGCCCGTAAGGAGACACACCATGGACGCCTTGATTGCCAAAGCAGCGGATCTGATTTTTCAAAGCCGGCATGTCATCGCGCTCACCGGCGCGGGCATGTCCACCGAATCGGGGATTCCCGATTTTCGCGGGCCCAACGGTATCTGGACCAAAAATCCCGATGCCGAAAGACAGGCCTATCAGAGTTATTCCAGGTTTCAGCAAAATCCCAAAGCCTACTGGATAGAGAGACTGACCGGCACATCATGGCTGGGGGATTTGATCAATGCCCGCCCAAATCCCGGGCACCTGGCCCTGGCCGAACTGGAGAAGATGTCCATCTTGAAATGCATCCTCACCCAGAACATTGACAATCTTCACCAGAAAGCAGGCAGCAGGCATGTTGTGGATTACCACGGAAATATTTCACTTTTAAGATGCTTTTCGTGCGATGCCCGGTTTGATCCGGCCCAATACGAACTGGACCGTCTGCTGGCCGAAAACCGCCTGCCGCCTTTGTGCCGGAAATGTGACGGCGTTCTGAAATCGGATGTGGTGCATTTCAACGAGCCCATTCCCGGGGATGTCGCGCAAGAAAGTCGCGAAGAGGTGGAACGATGCGATCTGATGCTGATTTGCGGGACGTCGGCAACAGTCTATCCTTTTGCGATGCTGCCCAGGATGGCCAAAGAACCGCATGCTAAAAGGAAAACCATAATCATTGAAATCAATGCCGATCCCACGCCGTTGACTGTAGAGGGTGTGTCCGATTATCTGATCCGGGGAAAAACCGGCACGATTTTACCGGAGATGCTCGAAGCGGTTAAAAAAAGAGGGGCTGAAAAGTAAACAGGACGGGTTTTAGGTATGCGGGACACCGGGGCCGTGGCGTTAGCCGTTACCGGAACACCTTTTCAAAGATAGGCGGAACCGGTGTTTCAAAATGCATGCGTTGGCCCTTTGCCGGATGGGTGAATTCGAGGATTCCCGCGTGCAGCGCAAGACGGCGCAACGGATTGGTGACCGCACCGTATTTTTTATCACCGGCGATACTGTGACCGATGTCCTGAAGATGAACCCGTATCTGATTTTTTCTGCCGGTCTCCAATGCAACTTCAAGCAGCGAGTATCTGGAATTGCTTTTCAAAACCCGGTATCGGGTCATCGCTTTTTGTCCGTCTCCCGGCGTTTTTGACGAATACACTTTCAACGATTTGTCTTCTTTGAGCGAAGATACGATTTCGCCCTGTCTTTTTTTAACACAGCCTTCGACAACCGCGTAGTAGATCCGCGCAGTCACGATGTCATTCCAGTTATCCTGTAGTTTCTGCTGAATCTCTTTGCTCTTGGCAAACATCAGAATGCCCGAGGTGTCACGATCGAGACGATGCACAACACATAGCTGTTCGCGATGATGACTATTTTTTACATAGCTTTTTAAGATACTGAAGGCTGTTTCTTCGTTTTCTTTTTCGGTGGCCACCGAAAGAAGCCCTGAGGACTTCTCAATAACGATCAGATATTCATCTTCATAGAGGAGCTTCATTTTCTGAAGCGCCCTGTCCGGGGCTGCTTTTTTTTTCAGCACAATCACATCCATCCCCGGTAAAAGCGGATGATTAAACCAGGTGATGATCTGACTTTCGACCATGATCTGATTGCATTCAAGAAGCGATTTAATGGATTTTCTGCTTCGCTCAGGAAATGATTCGCAAAGAAAATCAAGAAGCCTTGACGGGCGCGCAACATGCAGAAGCGTTTGGTAATCGTCTTGGTTTATTTTATTCATTGCGTATGCCAGTCATTTTTAATCCGCTGCGTCTCCACTCAGGGGTTGACTGATCTGATATCATCAGACAGAATGTTGTTCAATAAGATATTGGAAAAAGACGGCAGGTGCCGGACGTGCCGGGGCAAATCAAAGTCGCTTTAATTCCGGCTGGATAGGCTTAAAAAATTCCGGATTGTGATTGCGCGCCGGATCAAAGTATTCGGCTTTGTTTTTGGAACCTTCTATTGTGGAAGGAATGCGTGCGATTTTTCAAAAAATAGGGCAGGATAAAAAGCCGGTCGGCACCGGGCGAAATAAAATCAGCCACGACCGTGTGAGAATCCGGATAAGGACATAAAATGATGAGTTGACGCGAATGTTCTTTTCATCCCGGACATGTTAAAAAACCAACAGCAAGAATGACAACTGATCAACAGGAGGCAAAACGATGAACCAGCCTGTGACCTACAAAGGCTATTGTGCAAAAATTGAATACAGCGACGAGCTGGGATGCCTTATCGGCCGCATTGCCGACATCCGCCGGCACATCACGTTTCAAGGGGACTCCGTGGAAAAAATCAAACAAGCCTTTGAGGAGGCCGTGGATGTTTATCTTGCCGGTTGCGCCGAAAGAAACGAAGAACCGGAAAAGCCCTGTGCCGCGCCCTCGGTTGTGCGTGTCAGTCCGGCATTTCACAGCATCATCGCTATGGTCGCCAAACAAGAAAAAAAGGGTGTCGGCGAATGGCTTGCCTCTGTCCGCAAAAAATCAGACGATAAAGCGGATTAAGGAAGCCATGTTCAGGCAGGGGCGCAGGCGAAGCCGAAGCCCTGTCAGCTTCGCCCACACCCATGGCGCGGATATCGCGTGGCCTATCCTTTTATGCCTAACATGATGCCGGCAACAAATGCGGCAATGATACCGATGATTGAAACGACGACCATGATCAAAGCCAGAATGCCAACGAATTTCCAAAATGATTTCTGCGATGCAAGCGCAGATTCCATTTCAAATTCGCTTTGACTTTTAAGGAAACGGCCAATCGCCGAAGCATATCTGAAAATGAACAGTGCTGGCATGAAATAAAGCACCGCAAAAAGCAAATAGAAAAGCCCCATAAAAGCAGGAAAATTGAAACTATCCGTCTGCGGAAATAAACTGCCCGCAAACAGGATGACCACCCCTAAAATGACCATGAAGCCGACAGAGATAAAACCCAGAATAGCTAAAAACATTGTCCATGGTTTTGTCGAGCGCATGGAATTAATCATGCCGGCGGTGAATTTTAACTCTTGCGAAGAAATTACTTGTTCCCCATTCATCTTAGATCCTCCTTCTCATTAGTGGTGTTGTAGCAGGCTGTTGAAATACGAACTGCATGTTGGAAATGCGGGAAGTATAAGGAACACAAGTCTCTTTGTCAAGTCCGATGGCCGTGCGCGTCAGCCGATGCGTTTAATGCCGCAATCAGCCCCTTTGCTGTCCATATTTCTTGTGCCGACTTCCGAAAGAATCAGGAAAGCAACAGTCCTGATCTGCTGCGCGGTTCAGA
The DNA here is from genome assembly GCA_046484315.1 of Smithellaceae bacterium. Classification (GTDB taxonomy): domain Bacteria; phylum Desulfobacterota; class Syntrophia; order Syntrophales; family Smithellaceae; genus UBA8904. The sequence continues at coordinate 4,828 of JAWOJC010000318.1, forward strand.
AAGAACCGGGAATCTTCGGGACACACCCGTAGAGCCGTTGAGGGGGAGCCGTGACAGCGGATGCCGCAGTCATCAGTCATCAGCAGATCTTCTTGAGGCGTCCGCTTGCATCCAGACAGTCTTTTTTCATGTTCCGCCACAAACGGATGCCCATGCGCCTGTGCTCGCCCAGGATCTGTTTGAGCATATTGCGTTCCGTGTTGGGATTGATGGTGATGGCCCTGAGCACAACGATCTTTCTCGGGGCGTATCGGGTTGATTCAATCTGAGTGCGCGACACGAAAGACATGTCGTGGTCCCGGATGGTCTTGTGCAGCTCAATGTTGAGGGTATTGATCAGCTTGTTGATGGCGGTGATGCGATCGGCGAATTTTTTTGGATTCTTCATGATCCGGTCTAGCTCGGTTCTCAGCTCTTCGGGAATGAACCGGTAAATGATGATAAAAAGTTCAGGGGCGTTGAGCAGTTCGAAAAGGGGATCCCGCTCGATAAATTTTACGAACGTGTTTTGCAGATCACGTGCGTGGTCAAACAGGAGCTTGTAGCCGGTCTTGCCGAGGATCTTGATGGACGCCCAGGGTTTCAGGCAGGCAAAAGGTCGCGACCCTTCGATGGTAAATCGTCCCTGATCCACCGAACCTTTGCGGATGATATAGTTGGATGTGTGGTAGAGGAATCTGGAATCGTCCACATTTCTGAACACACAGATGCCCAGGCTGTTGGGCGCAAAAAGCAGTTTGTGGCCGTCCATGGTCACGGAATCGGCTTTTTCGATGCCCCGCATCATCTCCCGCGCGCCTTCCATCATCAGGGCCCCGCCGCCCCACGCCGCGTCCACATGGAAATGGGCGCCAAGCTCATGCGCGATACCGGCCATGGAATCCAAATCGTCAATGTTGCCTGTCTCCGTGGTTCCGGCGATGCCGATGACGGCCACGAATTTTGTCGGCCTGCCGACGATCCCGTCTTGTTTTCTGATTTTATCCACTGTGCGTTGAAGTTTGCGGATATCAATTTTATTGATGCAGGGTTGGACGGGAATATGGATGACCCCCTGTAAGCCGATGCCGAGAATGGCGCCCGCTTTGCTGATGGAATAGTGCCCGCGCCGGGAAACGAGGAAGATGGCCTGCCTGTAGCCGTAGTGCTCAAGCGCCCTGGCGAGCCCTTCCGACCGGATTCCCTTAAAGCCTTTGTGGTCGGGCGGAAACGCCTTGGCCATGGCCAGTGTAAGCGCGGTCATGTTGGCGACGGTGCCGTCGGAAGTGATGTTGCCCAGGGCGATTTTCGGGTTCTGAATCTCTTTGGCGTAAAAATCCGGCGTGCTGTTATAGATCAGCCTGTGAATCCAACACAAAAACTCTCTTTCCACGAAAGACGATGCCTTGGCGCTTTCGATCTTCACCTGGTTTTGGTTGAGGCTTACGGCAATCATTTCCAAGAGGATCATGAAGTAGGGAACAGCGGTGGTCATGTGCCCGATGTAGTAAGGGTTGGCCACTTTGACCGAATGCTTGACGACATTGCGTTTGATCTCATCTAAGACATCCTTGATGAGACGTGGCTGGTCGGGCATCTCGATTGTGTTGAAAATATCGGCCAGATCCTCCATGGAAATAGAAGAGTGAATCCCGCCTTTTTCTTTAAAAAAATCGTGAATCAGGTCGAGCAGATGAATGCCGAATTCCACAAATCTGTCCGACGAATCCGGCATGATGAAGAGCTTCTTCATATATTCCGGCGTGCTTTCAATCGGTTTTTCTATCGTCTTTGCGCCGAGCTTAAGTGACTCCATTTCAGATGGTTTATCCCTTCCCGTCTTAGTGAAAAACACATACCACAAGTCTCAGGATGGGGCAAAAGGGGAATGTCTGAAAAAATGATGGACCAATCGACATTGGTTTCCCGCTTTCCTGCCGGTTGCGCAGGAAACGGCGCATCCCGGTGAGAGTTGTTTTTTTGTTCCGCCGGCAAGCCAAGCCGAAAGGCGGCTTGCCGCACACTCAACGATTTCTGGACTGGCCGATTCCCATGGCGTCAAGATTCGATCTGGCGTAAACCCTGAAACCCCGAAACGTTAATATTCGTAAGGCAGATCGAATTTGAATACTTTTGTCAGCATCGCGGTATAATCACGCAGCGCCTCAATGCCATACAGGCCGGTACTCGCGCTGATCGGCTCGTCGAGCCCCATCTGTGTTTTGGCAACCAGTTCTTCCATGCGCCGGTAATCGGGCAGAGATTCCCGAATGAACGCCAGGTATTCACCCAGCAGCGCAAGATACTGAGGTCCATAGGTTTCGCAGTAGCGCTTCTGGGCATCCTTCAATTTCATGTTAAACTGATCCATGCGGTCCGACTGTTCTTTACTTGTCACAAGGCCGCCCATGGAAGCCAGTTGACGATGCAGGGGATCGATTTCCTTTGCCTTCGTGGTCGCGGCGTCTTGATCGAGTGTTTTGAATTTATTTAAGACGACGGCTTTGCGGGTATCGATTTTTTCGACCAGGTTTTTGTGTTCTACAAGCAGGTCCCGGATGGTTGCCGTCTGAGCGGTTGCTTCCTGAATCTTCGGATCGGCTGCCTTGCTGCTGAAAGCCAGCGCTCGGGCCGTTTTCTCTTCTTTGCTCATCGATGATATTTTCTTTATGTCTTCGGGCGAAACACCCTGCTGTCGCATCATCTGTTCGGCTTTTGCTTTTCTTTCTTCCCGGGTGAGCCTTCCGCCTTTGGGGGGTATTGCACCGGGCTGAGCGTCCAGGCCGGCGGCAATTTTATCCCGGTTTGCGTCCACATACATCTGTGTTTCTTCTTTCCTCTGAGCGATATCCTTATCCATCCTGTCTTTGAGATTGCGAACCGTTTTTTCATATGTGGCTTTTTGTGCCAACTGGATATTGCAGGCGCTTTCGGGGACTCCCGGCAGCTGTGCCAGATAGGTTTCCGGTGAGGTTTGCGCGTGGGCAAAAGAAGCTGCAAAAAGGAACATCAATGCAAAAGTCAAGTTTTTCATTTTTCATCATCCTGTGTTTTATTTAATTTCCGCTGCTTTCTTGTATCGGTTCACGATCATATAACATGACATTTTTGTGTCAAGAAGATTCAGACAGAAGATTCAGGCAGTTTTCTGTGAAATCTGTTGACTTTACGGGACGGGGGATGAGACTATTTCTCGTCGTGATGGCCGCAAGCGCCGCTTGGAAGCAACCCCTAAACAGAGAGGCAGCCCGGGATGAACTTAAAAAACTACGATGTCGCGATTATCGGTTCCGGTCCGGCCGGGCTTTTTGCCGCCATCCGTCTGGAAAAACTCGGGCTGCAAAAAGTGGCCCTTATCGACCGCAATCCCTATCCTGCGGGCGGGCTGCTCAATGACGGGAAACTGAACTTTGACACCCGCGTCGGGATGGATATTGACGCGTTGCAAATTGATCACACCACGGCGTTAACAATGATGCGCGAAATCAAAGAGGTGTTTATCCGGTTTCCGCGCTGCCGGCAGGTGACCTTTCTGGACAACAACAAAAAACTGCTGGCGCTGTCTGAGATGGCCTTCGAGCACGGCGCTCAATTTATCGCACCCGAGCAGTGGCACTGGGGCACCGATAACGGCAAGGCGCTGGTCGAGTATCTGCGCGGCTTGCTGAAGAAAACAGAATTTTTGCCGGGTACGGAAGTTGTTTCCATCGAAAAACAAAGAGCCGGTCATTTCCGGCTTATGTGCCGCAGCGGCAACAAAAAACGGTCCTGCAACGCGTCGGTTGTTCTGGCCGCGCCGGGGCGAAGCGGCGCCTATTGGTTTCGCGACGTGGCCGATGTGCTGGGCGTCAGCCATCATTTCGGTCCGATTGACGTGGGAATCCGACTGGAGCTCAACAGGCAATTTTATGATTTCATCACCGATATTGTTTACGACCCCAAATTTATTTTCACCACTGCGCGCCACGGTGATAAAGTGCGAACCTTCTGCACCAATCCCGGCGGTCGCGTCCGGATGGAGAATTACGGAGATTTCAAGCTGGTGAATGGCGACGCGCTGTCCGGCAAAAAAACAGGAAATACAAATTTTGCCCTGATCAATACCGTGGTCCTGACCAAACCGTTATCCGATACGACGGAGTTCGGGCAGAGCATTGCGCGGCAGTTTTATCTGCTGGGAGGCGGCAAACCCATCGTGCAGCGCATCGGGGATTTTCGGGAGGGGAGAAGAAGCTCAGTTGCCACATTTAACAGCGCAACGCGTCATTTTGAAGTCTGCAAGCCCACCTGCGCCGTGACGCCCGGCGATATCACGCTGGCGATGCCTGCGCGCATCATGGATAATCTGTGGGAGTCTCTCAAATCACTGGACAAAATCATTCCGGGCATTCTTCATCCATCCACGCTGCTCTACGCGCCGGAAATAAAGTTTTTCGACACGCAGTATCCGACGGATTCCCATCTGGAAACAAACATCCAGGGGCTTTTTGTCGCAGGTGACGGCACAGGCAAAAGTCGCGGCATTGTGGGGGCGGCAATTTCCGGCCTCATCGCCGCGCAGGGTATCGCCGGCAGGCGATGAAAAAGCCCGCTGCTGAAGGCGCTGCGCGAAAAGACGGAGGAACGGGCGCGAGGACGGCGGTTTTTTGCCGTGCAACATTGCAGTTGCTTTTACAGGGGGGCGACGGTATGCAGTCCCATCATAAAACGTTATCGGAGCGCCATGAAGTTCGACAAATATCATATTTCGGAAGACATTAAGCAAAATCTGGTCAGGCTTGGCTTCAAGCGGCCTACGGATATTCAGTTCAAATCCATTCCGTCTATCCTCAACGGCGAAGACGTTCTGGCCATCGCCCAGACGGGAACGGGGAAGACAGCGGCTTTCGCCATTCCCGTCGTCGATATGATTCACCGGGGGAAAAGCAGTAAACGTGCCTCGGGGATCAAATGTCTGGTCATGGTGCCGACGCGGGAGCTGGCCTTGCAGATTGGCGATGTCTTTACCGACATCGCGAAGCACACCAAGGTCAAAACGTTTGCCCTCATCGGCGGTGTCGAACAAAACGCGCAGCTCAAAAAGCTGCAAGAAGGCATCGACATTCTGATTACGACACCGGGGCGCATGTTCGATCTCATCCATCAGGGTTTCATCAGTCTGGCATACGTCGAGACGCTCATTCTGGACGAAGCCGATCACATGCTGGATCTGGGTTTCATCAAAGACATTCAATATGTCAAGAAAATGCTTTCCCGAAGGCATCAGACCCTGTTTTTTTCGGCAACGATCAACCCCGAAATTAAAAAGCTGGCTTTCTCTCAGGTTAAAAGCTCGGCCATCCGCATTCAGATATCCCCTGATGATCCTGTGTCGGCGAATGTAACGCACGGCGTCATGTTTGTCGGGATGGATGACAAGCGATTCTTCCTGGAAAGTTTCATCAGGGAAAATCCCGAAAGCAAAATCATTATCTTTGTGAGGACGCGTGTCCGCGCGGAGCGGGTGGCCAGGGCCATGGCGCGCGTTTCCATTTCGTCCATTACGATTCACGGCGAGAAGGATCAGGAGGAACGCTTAGGCGCGATGAGAAAGTTCAAGGAAGGCGAGTGCCGGATCCTCATTGCCACCGATGTCAGCGCGCGTGGTATCGACATTGCCGATGTAAACTATGTGATCAACTATGATTTGCCCGATAAGGCGGAAAACTATGTCCACCGGGTGGGCAGAACGGGCCGGGGCGTCAGTAAGGGGGTCGCGATTTCTTTTTGCAGTGAAGATGAAAAAGAGCGTCTTTCTGAAATTCAGCAGTTTCTGAATAAAGAGATCCACGTGATTAAGCTGGGGAAAAAAGATTACGCGCGGACCCTCGATGCTGCCCGGAAAAACACGGATGACGATGTGCAGGCGCTGATCGCAGACCATGAAAAATGGCTGAAGGGGAAAAAGAAGAAGGCCTCCCGAAAAGAATAGGGCGCGTCCGTTTTTTGTTTCGTTTGCCCCGGGAAAACGTCATGATTCGGGGCAGGGAAAAGCCCGCGTGCGCGGTGGCTTGGGCCTTACTTAACGGCAACCGGGATATGTTGTCTCAGCAGATCGGCGAACTTTTCGTGTGATACGGGTTTGCTGAAGAAGTAGCCCTGCATCTCATCGCAGAAATGCTCTCGCAGAAAGTCTTCTTGTTCTATTGTTTCCACGCCCTCGGCCACAACGTTCAGACACAGAGATTTGCCCATGGCGATGATCGCTTCGGTGATGGCTTTGTCTTCCAGATCTTCCGGGAGATTGCGGATAAAAGACCGGTCCACCTTCAGGGTATCCACCGGGAAGTTTTTAATCTGGGCAAGGGATGAAAAACCGGTGCCGAAATCATCGATGGCCAGCCTTACCCCGAGGTTCTTGATTTCATGTAACACGGCAATGACTTTTACGGGGTTGTGCATGACCATGCTTTCCGTGATTTCCAGCTCTAAAAGTTCGGGATCCATGCCGGAATCGGCAAGCGCCGCCCGGATATCGTCGATCAGGTGAATGTCCGTGAGTTGCCGGAGGGATAAATTAACCGCCATGCATACAGGAGGAAGACCCTCGCGTTGCCAGGCGGCATTCTGCGCGCACGCTGTGCGGATCACCCAATTGCCGATGGGGATGATCAGACCGGTTTCCTCCGCGACGGGAATGAATTGCGTGGGTGTTACAGAACCCAGTGACGGGCTCTGCCAGCGGATCAGCGCCTCCACACCGGTAATGGCGTTGGTTTTAAAGTCGACCTTGGCCTGATAATGCAAAGAAAACTCATCGCGCTCAAGCGCATAGCGCAGGTTTGTTTCTATCGACAGATGCTCCAGTGATCTCGACTGAATCTCCTCGGAATAAAACTGAACGTTGTTTTTGCCTTCTTCCTTGGCAAAATACATGGCGATATCGGCGTTTTTCATCAGGGCCTGTTCATTGTCGGCATCCTGTGGATAGATGCTGACGCCTATGCTGGTCGTGACGCGGCATTCATTTCCGGCAATATAAACAGGCTTCATGACGGCGGACAGTATTTTACCGGCCACGGTTTTAACCTGATCGGGTTCGCTTAATTCTTCAATCAGGATGACAAATTCGTCACCCCCGAGTCGGGCGACCACGTCGACGGCTCGCAGCGTTTGTGTTAACCGCTTGGCGATTTCCTGAAGCAGTTGATCGCCTGCCTCGTGCCCCATGGAGTCGTTAATGGTTTTGAAGCGATCCAGATCAATGAACAAGACGGCAAACTGCCGCTTATAGCGTTTCGCCGTCTCGATGGCATGATGGAGCAACTGGTTGAACATCAGGCGGTTGGGCAGCCCGGTCAGGGAGTCATGCGTCGCCAGATATTGAATCCGCTCTTCGGTGCGTTTACGCTCGGTTATATCATGTCCGACGCCCCGGAAGCCGCAAACCCTGTCTGCCAGATCCCGTTTGGGGAATACGGAAAATTCGGCGGAAGTGACCACGCCGTCGGGGCTTATAAATTCATAGAGAAAATTTTTTGTTGATTTGCCTGTCTTGAATATTTCGTGGAACAAGCGATAGATCGCATCGATATCCGCCGGGTTGATGAGGTTTTGAAAATTCATGCCAGTGATATCTTTTTGCGAATGTTCCACCGCCCTGGCGAAGTTGTCATTGAAAAAAGTGATGTTGCCGTTGATGTCCGCTTCAAAATACCATTCTTCCATTTCATCGATAATGGTTCTGTAGCGTTCTTCGGACAATCTGATGCTTTCTTCCATGAGCTTGCGCTCGGTAATGTCCATAAACGTTCCGAGAGCGGCGCGCCTTCCTTTGTAAAATATCGAGGTGATCGTTTCCAGTGTCCATATTTCTTTGCCGTCTTTCCGGGTGATCTTGTACTCATAGGCATCCGACCTTTGGCCTTTCAATCGTGTGATGGCCTGTTGTCGGGTGATCTCCCGGTAATCGGGTGAAATATAATCCAGCGGATTCGTGTCGATCAAATCGGCGCCGGAATAGCCGCACAGCTTCTGAAACAGCGGACTGACATAGGAGAATTTTCCGTCCTGCACGATATAGATACCCACGCCGAAATTCGATATGCTGTCTTCCGACAGGGTGGAAAAATCGCTTTTTCGTAAACGGGTGGTTTTCAGGAGGCATTCGGCCGTCTCAGCTTTTTTCGTCCGGCCGGTAGATTTGGGTGTGCCTCGTTTCAAAGATAATCGAGATGGAACCGTCATGGTCAGTACCCCTCCGCCGGGATGCCGTAAAATTTGCGTTTATAGTTTCTCATCGGTCATAGAACCTCATAACTATAATTATTTTTTCCCCTCGCGTCTTGCCGACCGGGTCGGCGTTTTGCGCAGTCGGACATCGGTTATCTGTTTCCCAGAATGCGCTTTTTCTTCCACCGGCCCGCCCGGTAGTAAAGCCAGTTGAGGATGACGGCCAGTGCGCTGCTTGTCAGCATGGCCATCCAGATGCCGTCGGCTGCGAAGCGCGTCGGGTCGGAAAGAAAATAAGCCAGAGGAATACGCAGGATGAACATGGCGGTAAAGGACAAAATCAGCAGCGCCATGGTGTCGCCCGCGCTGCGCAGGACGCCCTGAATAACGAAGATGACGGCGAAACAGGGGAAGATAAACGCCATCCAGCGATAGTAGTCCTGAACAACGCTGAGGACGGCGGCGCTGTCGGCGGATGCCTTAAGAAAGACAGAGCCGATCTGCTGCGGAAAAACAAAAAGCACCCCTGTACAGATGACCGCGATGCCCAGGCTCAGAAGCACCGATGTTCGCAGGGTTTGCAAGACGCGATCGAACCTCTGCGCACCCAGGTTTTGTCCGGCAATCGAGGTGGCCGCCATGCCGATGGACATAAAGGGAATGGAGGCCAGCATGTCGATCTGCATGCCGATGCCGAAGGCCGCGGTCACATGGGCGCCGTAGCGGTTGACCAGAGCCAGAATGAATACACCCGCGACGGAAACGACCATCATTTGCAGGGAGGCGGGCACGCCGATTGAGAAAACCTGACGGATAATCGGCCAGTCTAGGCTGTAGTCCCAGCTGCGCATGTTGATGTATGGATTGTATTGCAGAAGATAAACGTAGCCGATGATGCAGGTGGCCACAGCCGCCAGTGTTGAGCCCCAGGCCGCGCCTGCCACGCCCAGAGGCGGGACGGGGCCGATGCCCACAATCAAGAGCGGAACAAAGACGAGGTTGAACAGGGTCAGCAGGCCGAGAATTTTGAGCACGGTTTTGGCGTCACCCAGGCCCCGCAGCATCCCGTTCATCCAGTTGATAAAAAAATGAAAGATGAGCGCGGCCATCGTGATGGTCAGATACGACAGGGCCATCTCGCGTATCTCCGGCGGCGTTTGCACCCAGTCCAAAAGCTGTCGGCGCAGCAGCAGGGCGATCGCGGAGATCAGAAGGCAGAACAACGTGGAGGCGAAAAAAGAATTGGCCAGGATTTTGCGGAGCATGGCCGTGTCCTTGCGGCCGAAGGCCTGCGCGATGAGGACATTGGTGGCCATGCCCAGGCCCATGAGAAACGCGGGCAGCAGCATAATGATCGGCAGCGACGCGGCGACGGCGGCCACGGCCGCGGGCCCGAGCAGCCGGCCGACCCAGATCATGTTGATGATGCCGTAGACGGACATCAGCACATTGCCGAGCATGATCGGCAGGCTGAAATTCAGGACCTGTCTGGCGATGTTTCCTTCAGTGAAGTCTTTCACGCAATTCCTTACATGGAGAAAGAGAAAAAAACGCGTCCGGAGACGGGCGGGATGCCGTCGGCATGGCGCCATTTCCTCTTTTTCGGGTCATAGCCCGCTCGGGCGGGTGTCTGATAATGTGGCCGGTTTAATGATCCCTTGCTCCGGTGGCGGAGTATAGGGAAAAGGCTATCGCGTGTCAATGGCTTAATAGGTTCCGAAAGGGAGCCTGCGCGTGCCTGTTGACATTCCTCTTGCTTCTCTCTATGCTCCCTTTCGAAGCCGAAACCCTGTGAGAAGGATATTTCCATAAAATGAAAAAAACACTGCTTGCATTGCTTATCCTTGTTCTGGTTCAGAGCGCGCCTGCGGATTTGCATCTCCGGGCGTGCGCCGGCGAACCGGATTCCGAGGATGTGGCCATTCCAGCGCCGTCCACGGCGGCGCAGAAACTGTATCTGGCGGCGCGCGAGGATCTTTTGCAGGTGCGCGTGCTGCTTAAAAACGGACGCTCCCAGGTCTCGGTCGGATCGGGGTTTCTGATTGGCCGCACGCACTGGGTCATCACCAACTATCATGTGGTCTCCCAGGTTGCGCTGGAGCCGGAAACCTATGTGGCGGAATTTGTGGACACGCATGGTGAAAGGGGGCCGGTGGCGCTGATGGCCGTGGATGCGTTGCGCGATCTGGCGCTGGTTCGCATCAGCCGAAAGGGCGGCGGTTTTTTTACCGTGCCTGAAAAGCCGCCCGATCTGAAACAGGGGCAGTATCTCTATTCGCTCGGCAATCCGCTGGATCTGGGATTTGCCATTTCCGAAGGCGCTTACAACGGTATCATCAAGCGTGGTTTTTATGAACAGCTGATGTTTACCGGGCCGATCAATGCCGGGATGAGCGGCGGGCCGAGTGTCACGGTTGACGGGCGCCTGGCCGGCGTCAATGTGTCCAAACGCCTCGACGGCGAGCTGGTCAGTTTCCTGATTCCCGTGTCCTACGTTAAAGAACTGCTCAAAAGCGTTTCTGATGGAAATCAGCCGCCGGCAGATTTCAAGGACGTTGTGGGAGGGCAGCTTCTGGTCTATCAGGCCGTGATGGTGGATCGGCTGATGGGCGCCCCGTTGGGCCTCAAGGAGATGGGGCCTTACCGCGTGCCGGTGCGCGAATCCGATCAGATGCGCTGCTGGGGCCGATCCGATACCCGGCCCGACAAGACCTATGCCCAGGATCATATGACCTGTTCGATGGAATCGTCTCTTTACGTTTCGGATCAGCTGCGTACCGGCTGGATGTCCATGCATCACACCTTCCGGCGCAGCACCCAACTCGGTGCGCTGCGTTTTGCCACGATGGCAGGCTCTGCTTTTAAAGGACAGATTTTCGGGTATCACAAAGACCGCAACCTGACCGGCAACGTCTGCGCCGAGCAGTTTGTTCATAACGGTCACCTGTCCATGCGGGCTGTGATCTGTGTGCGCGCCTACCGCAAATTTTCCGGGTTGTACGACTTTACGGCGCTTGCGGTATCCACCGATGAAAGCCTGATGAATTTACAAAGCCGGCTGGACATCAAAGGGGTGTCTTATGAAAACGGCATGAAGGTTTCACGACTGTTTCTCGAATCGATCCGCCGGGAGGAAAAACCATGATACCGCCTTACTATGTGGAGGTTCTGTCCCGCAGCGCGGATGTGAAATACCGCTATGCCACAAGTCAATTGCCGATCCGTGTCGGACGTGGCTATGACAACGATGTCATCCTCGACGATCCGCATGTGGCCGCGCATCATGCCGTGATTGATCAGACACAGAGCGGCGAACTGACCATCCGGGATCTGGGCAGCCAAAATGGCCTGGTTTACAAAGGGGCACGCCGGACAGAAGTGCCGATTGATCCGGAGACGGTCATCCGGCTGGGACACACAACCCTCCGCGTGCGTGGCGCCGATTATCCGGTTGCAGGCGAAGTGTTCGATACGCTGGCATATCGCTGGGAAGGCTGGCGTCCTGCGCTGGCCGGCCTGGCTTTGCTGATCGTAATCACCCTTTTGACCACGTGGGTGTATGACACGGATGAATTCGAACCGTTGCGATATCTGGGCTATGTCGCCCTGATCCTGGCGATAGGCACCCTGTGGTGCGGCATTTGGGCTTTTGCCAATCGTCTGTTCGGCGGTGGTGCGCGGTTCGGCAGGCACCTGTTCATTCTCGGCTGCGGCTTTGCGGCCATTCAACTGTGGGATACGGTGTTGGCCACACTGGCATTTGCTTTTTCACTGGAAATGCTGACGCGGTACGGCAGCCATCTGATCATCGGCCTGTTCGCGGTTACGGTATTTTTCCATCTGCGGACCGTTCATCCGCGCCGCAGTCCGCTTTCGGGCCTCATCTGCGTTGCGCTGGCCTTCGTGGTGTCCGGCATGTGGCTGATGAACAATTACTACCGGTACGGTCAGACGGCGGATGAACTCTACATGCATCAAATTCTTCCGCCGGCCGTGCGCCAGAGCGCTGATCAGCCGGTGGCCAGGCTTTTGAGCGACACTGAAAATATCCGGGTCAAGGTGGACGCCAAACGGACCCAACCCGTCAATGGCCCTGACGACGACACGGGCGGGCAGGACTGGTAAAAATTATTTTTTCCAAATGACCAGCAGAGCGCCTGCAAATGTCATAAGCGCGCCAGCGACGCGAACGACATCCACAGGGATCTTTTCAAAGTGGGCGTCCCACAGGATGCCGACGATGATCTGGCCTGCGATGACGCCCAGAAAGACGGGCAGGGCGCCTGCTTCCATAATGACCAGCGGAAGGAAAAACACCAGAGAAAATCCGATAATGCCGGGAATGAGATACCACCAGTGGAAGGAAAATCCCCTGCTGTGATTAAACGGGATGATCCCGGAGAAAAAACCTGGGAAAAAGTATGTCAGAAGAAAAACAAAAACAGCACACAGGGCGAAGACAGCGCCGTTGATCAGCGCGGCGGTGCTCAGTCCCATAGACTGGGCGATTATTTTATTCATGCCCGCCTGCAAAACCGCGATGCCGCCCAGGGTGATCGGCAGAAATTTGATAGCTCTCATTGGGAACCAATCCTTTCATGAAAATTCTGATGGGGTCTGGGTGTCCGGCGAATACTGGAATAAGAACGGGCTGCCGTCAAGCTTTAATTGCTCTGTGTCAGATGCTTGCTGACCCGTGTCTTCAAAGCACGATGAAAAGCGCTGTGCACTTGTTGCGAAGCCGGGTCAAGATGAGTTGCCGCTTTACAAATCCCTGCTTTCAGAGTACTTTTTTAAACATAAAAAATTGACGAGGAGATAGCCGCCTGAACGAGTCAAACGCAAACAGCCCTGCCAAAAGCCCCCACGGCACCGTCGATTTTCTCCTGCGCCGAATGCGCCATAAAGGAGAATTGCCTGCGTTTGCGCAAAATGTGATCGAGATCAATAAAAAGCTTTCCTCCCTGCAGTCAATTAACTTTTCTTCCGCGGGCGATCTGGCCGGCGTCATCCTCCAGGATATGTCGCTGACGAATAAACTGCTGAAAATCGTCAACGCCTCTTTTTACAGTCAGACCAGCGGCAAAGTCACAACGGTGTCCCGTGCCGTCTTTCTTCTGGGGGCCGAAAAAGTCCGCATGGCGGCCGCTTCGTTGATGATCATTGAGCACCTGCAGAATAAAAGCCAGGCCGAAGAGCTCAAAGACGCGGCTGTGTTTTCCTTTTTCAGCGCGGTGATTGCCCGGGATGTGGCGAAAACCATGATGTTCGGTTCAACGGAAGAAGTGTTCATCTGCACCCTGCTGCACAATCTGGGCAAGCATCTGGTCATCTGCTATTTTCCCGAGGAATACAATGCCATCGTCAGCGCCGCGGCCGCGAAGGGCATCGATGAACAAAGCGCGTCAAAAGGTGTTCTCGGCGTTTCCTTCAGCGAACTGGGGATGGGCATCACACGGTCCTGGGGCTTTCCGCAAAGCATTGTCGAGAGCATGGATATTATCCGGGAGACGGAAACACAGGCGGCGGAGGATGAAGCCGGTGTGCTCAAAAGCATCGCCAATTACGCCCACGAACTGTGCGCGGTTGCGGCGCGAACGGAGGATGCGGGTCGCAGGGATGAGGCCCTTGAAGCGGTTTGTGAAAAATACAAGTACCGGGTGGCCTTTCCCGTCCATCGCACGCTGAACCTGATCGAAGACGCGGCGACGCGGATCGATCAGTATGCCGACATGTTCAAAATCGATAAAACCAAAAGCCCGCTTTTGCGCCGTCTGAAGGCCTATGGGGAAGAAAAAGCGGCGAAACGGGCCGCTTCCGGCTCCGATGAGGCGGACGGCGCCTCCGCCAGCCAGGAGGTTCGGCCGCGTGCCGCCTCATCTGCGGATCTGCTTCTCGACGAGGAGAAGCCGGACATTATCAAAAGCTGTATTGCCGAAATTGATGATGTCCTGAATGCCACAAGCAGCATCAGCGATGCCATTTACGTGATTATGGAAACGATGTATCGCGGATTCGAATTCAATCGCGTCATGTTTTGCATGGCGGATCAAAGCCGTACGAAGATGAGCGCCAGGTTCGGCTTTGGCGAGGGTATTGACGCCATGCAGGGGGCCTTTGAATTCAGAATCACCCGTTCTTCGGATTACTTCAACGTGGCCGTCATGCGCATGAAAGATATCATGGTCAATGACTGTGCGGCTCCCGGCGTCAAAGACAAGCTGCCCGAATGGTATTTGAAAATCATCAACGTCCGGTCGTTTCTGATTTATCCCCTGGTGGTCCGGGAAAAGTGCATCGGCCTGCTGTACGCGGATAAAAAGATTCCGGAAATACTGCACGTCAACCAGCTTGCGGATATGAACTATTTGCGGGACAAGGCCGTCTGGACGATTCTGCATAAGCACTGAAGCCCGAATATCAGGCCCGCCTGCCTCACTTAGTGCTGCTTGATCACCTCGGGTGGTTTGCCTTCCTGCTTGGTGACCAGCCCCGCCTGCTGCAGAAGGTTCATGATGTTTTGAAGCTGGTTGAACAGGGCAACGGTTGTTTCCGGTGTCATCACGACCCGGCAAACGGGATATCTTTTGGCGGTTGGCGGATCCGGTGGCACGGGCGGGTCCACGCGGGTGACGCAAAGCTCCAGACGCGTGTTGCCGTCGAAGGTCACCACACCGAGAGAATCCACAAACGTTTCGAAAAGATCCGGCCGGTCCACATGGCGGATCTGGTTTTCAGGCAGTGTCATTATTTTCTCCTTATTTTAGTCTGTTTTCTCCGATGTCGCATGACAAAGAACGATTCGCGCGGCGCTTGTGACCCGCTTCAATCCAGGGCTGCGACAAAGGTGACTTCCCTGGGCGCCTTGTAAGCGGACAAATACGTCCGGCAATGCAGGATGATTTCTTTTTCATCCACTGGAGAGCCGGGCTTTCTCACGATGAGCGCCTTCACCAGCTCGCCGCGCATCGGATCTTTTTCGCCGATCACTTTTGCGGCTGTCACAGCCGGGTGCATCTCCAGGATCATCTCCACCTCTTTGGGGTAGACGTTGAATCCACTGGTGATGATCATGCGTTTTTTTATGCCGGTCAGAAAAACGTAGCCTTCCTCATCCATATAGGCCAGGTCGCCTGTGTGCAGCCATCCATCGCGAAGAACTTCGGCCGTTGCCGCCGCGTCGTTGTAGTACCCCTGCATGACGCAGTTCCCCCGAACCAGCAATTCACCCTGCATACAGGCTCTGACCTCACATCCTTCTTCATCGACAACCTTTGCCGCGACACCCGGCAGAACCGTCCCGATGGATCCGGGCTTTTGTGCTTGATCCGGCCGGGAGAAAATGCAGCAGGGCGATGTTTCCGTCAGTCCGTAGCCTTCGAGCACCCTGATGCCGAGATGTTTTTCAAACGCCGCGAACAGTTCCGGCGGCATGGGCGACCCGCCGGTGATGCCGAGGCGCAAAGAACGCAGATTGTATTCTTTGCCCCTTTCGTGAAACAGCATGCCCATAAACAGACGCGGAACGGCGGTGATGTAAGTAACCTGATGATTGTGGATGGCCGCAAAGATGCCTTCCATTGTAAAGCGATCCATCAGGACAATGGTGCCCCCCAGACGCAAAGGACACAGCATGTTGACGGAGGCGCCGAAGGTGTGGAACAGGGGGATCACGGCCAGGGAACGGTCGTCTTTTGTGCCGCCGCAGATGGCGCGCAACAGGTCTGCCTGGGTGGCGAGGTTCTGGTAGGTTAAAACAGCGCCCAGGGGTTTTCCCATGAGGCCTGCCGTATAGACCATGACGGCCGGATCACTGCCCTGAAGCGCGGGCGGATTCTCAGGCGCAAGACCGCTGCGAACCATTTCATCGAAAGGCGATTCGGGATTCAAGCCGGTGGTGGTGATCAGATGCCGGCAGAGGGGGAGGGTGTCCGAAATGGCGTGATATCGCCTGGCCAGATTTTCCGCTGTGACAAAAACTTTAGCCTCGCAATTTTCCAGCAGATGCTGAAGTTCGTAGGAGGTGGACATCACATTGAGGGTGACGGCGATCGCGCCCAGGCGCAGCGCGGCAAAATAGGTGATGACAAACTCGGGGCAGTTGCCAAGCATGATGGCGACTTTGTCGCCTTTTCGGACGCCCTGGTCCTGGAGATGGAAGGCGAGCGCATCGACAAACCGGTCGAGCTCCTGATACGTGAAGGATGTGCCTTCATAGATGATTGCGATGTTTTCCGGATAACGCGCGGTGGTTTCCTGAAGCATTCGTTCCATGTTCATTGTGGCTGGATTTCCCCCTTCGATAAGTGCGCTGTAAACGAAGACAGCGTTTTTGAGAAGCCGAAGTATAAGGGGGCCCTATTGGCTTGTCAAGGAGCATTGTCCGGCCGATGGCAGGCCGGGACCTATTGCGGCCGCTGGTCCATCATCCCGGCATCCGCAAAGCTGAAATGGTTGTCATCACCGATGATAATGTGATCGAGCACCTTGATGCCCATCAGTTTTCCGGCGGCAGCCAGTTCCAGGGTGAACTTTTTGTCTTCCGGGCTGGGCGCGATGTTGGCGCTGGGGTGGTTGTGGACGCAGATGATGGCTGCTGCGAATTTCTGCAGGGCCGCATGGATGATTTCGCGGACAATGGGCATGGCATGATTGACCGTGCCGCGCGCCGCGTCTTGGATATCGATGATGCGGTTGCTGCTGTTGAGGTAGACCACTTTGAATACCTCTGTTTTGAGGTCGCGCATCTGTGGCATGACGATCCCGACAACATCCTGCGCCGAGGCGATTTTCGGTTTGTCGCTCAAAACCTCATCTTCGCGGAAACGCCGGCCGATTTCCAACGCGGCCTTGATCTGCGCGATCTTCGCGGGCCCCAGGCCCTTGAACGTCCGCCACTGGCGTATATCGGTGTGGCTCATGTTGCGGAAAGTGCCGAAGGTGCTCATCATCCT
>JAWOJC010000076.1:0-26339 GCA_046484315.1 Smithellaceae bacterium
AACAGTGTACCCAGGCCAAACATGTAGAGCAGAATGGTCTGGGAATCATGCAGGATGGACGTCGTTAAAGCGCTGGCCCGCCACTTTGACCGGTACTGCGATTTTAAACAGATCAGGACAAGATCGGCAGGTAGAAAGCAGTTTGTGGATATTCACCTGGTGATGCCGGAACACATCTCCGTCAAACACGCGCATCAGATCACCCGCGCGTTGAAGCAGGACATCTCCGGGGCAATTTCCGAAAGCGAAGTGACGGTGCATGTCGAACCCTGCGACCGCAACTGCGCCTTCGTCAAAAACAATCAATCCTGCCCCTACGCCGATCATTAAACGCTTTCATCTCTTACCCTTATACCTCACCGCCAGCATGGTGATGTCGTCCGCTTGGGGGGCATAACCGGCAAAATCTTCGATGCGCTCCAACACGCCGTCCGTAATGTCTTGAACATCTCTGTCTTTCAATTCCTCAAGCGCCTGCATGAGCCTCGCCTCATCAAATAACTCATCACGAACGTCGGCTGCTTCCGTCACCCCGTCTGTATAAAGAAACAGACAGTCGTTTTTCTGAAGCGTCACCGTCCGCGACCGATACACAAAATCATCCACCACGCCCAGCGCCATACCGTTTTCGGCCGGCAGGGAATCTACTTTTTCTCCCGCGCGTAAAAGACAGGCGGACGGATGGCCTGCGCTGCAATAGGCAAGTGCTCCGGTGCGGACATTCAATACGCCTAAAAAGAGCGTGACAAACATCATGGACGGATTGTCCATCGCGAGATCTTCATTGCAGCGCGCCAGGATGGTTTCAGGCGGCAGACCCTGCTGGGCCTTCGTTTTGATCAGTATTTTGGTAATCGCCATGTGCAGGGCGGCAGGTACGCCCTTGCCGGATACATCGCCGACGGTAAAACAAAAATGATCATTATCCATAAAAAAGAAATCATACAGGTCACCGCCCACCTCGCGCGCGGGTTTCAGCATCGCAAAGACGTCCAGCTCATTTCTTCGGGGGAAAGGCGGAAAGGTTCGGGGCAGCATGCCCATCTGGATATCGTGCGCAATTTTCAACTCGCTTTCGATCTTTTCTTTCGCGGCGGTGGTCTTCGTCAAATCGCTGATATGCGTTTGAAGCGATGCGCGCATGGCGGCAAAGGAAGCGGCCAGACGACCCACCTCGTCGGCACGACGGACCGCCGGAATGTGCTCGTCAAGACGCCCTTCGGCCATGGTCTGTGTGGCCGCTGTGAGCAGCCTTAGCGGCCGGGTGATGGAGCGGGCTATCCAGACGATGACGCAAAATAAAAGAAGCAGACCAAAGGCGCTGAATAACAGCGTCAAACGGTAAAGTCGGGAAACATCCGCCATCAGTTCATTACGCGGGAAAACCAACCCCAGAGACCAGCCGGTCGTGGAGAGCGGCGTAAAAGCCAGCCAGCAGAGATCCCCGCCGTCCAGCAAATCCCGCGCTTCGACCAAAGCGGTCTCGCCGCCGGTCATCCGTGAAGCGATGTCCCGCAGGCTCGTATCACCCCGTTCATCCGCCAGATCGAAAATGGTTTTATTCATTATCAGCGCAGCGTCCGGATGCGTGACCAGCGTCCCTTTCTGCGAAATCAAAAAAGCATAGCCTGTTTCGCCGATCCGGATGTCCGACACGAGTTTCTGCAACCAGGCCAGTGAGATATCCACCGTGACAATGCCGGCCAATTCATTCCCCGCATCGACGCTCCGGTAAAAAGGCACGGAATAGGTCGACATGACAATATTGCCCGCGCCTTCATCGAAATAGGGTTCCACCCAGACCGGAGACAGGCTTTCGCGCGGCAGCCGGTACCAGTCCCATGAAAAATAATCGTAGGCAATCCGCGTGGAGGCGATGCCCCCGTTTTCTTTGTAAACATACGGAGAAAAATGACGGACGTTCCGGTCCCGAAAATAAGGTTCAAAAGCCACGGCCATGCCATAGATCTCGGAATTTCGCGCCAGGATCGACTTTATCAGCCCGAAGAGTTTTCTTTCTTCCTGCAACGGCGAACCGGAAAGCACAACGGACAGATTTTCGGGAATTTTCTGGGTGGCGGCCAGAACCATGTCAATACGCGCCGCGGTGCCCCGCACCTGCTCACTCGCCTGCTTTTCGATTTTCTTCACGATCAGGTCCCGCGACAGCATGTAATAATAGCCGAAAACCAGCGTGAAAATCCCGATGACGGAAAGCAGAATCCAGAAGCTCAGCCGAAAAGCAATGCCTTTGCCCGGACGGACAGGATCGCTGCGTTTGTCATTGAACATACTAAAAGCCATGGTGTTCCTTCTTGGAGATTCGCGGCGTTTTCCTGAGCGACGCGGTCAACGATTGATGAACGTCAGCGTCAGGACGTTGGTGCTCTCTTCCCGCCGGTAAGCCACCGCATCGGCCATTCTGCGGATGAGAAGCACACCCATGCCGCCGACCCTGCGATCATCCAGACTCACTTCGACGTCCGGCATGATCCGCTCAAGGGGATTAAAAGAAAGGCCCATATCACGGATTTCAACGGTCAGCGCCGGATCATGCGGAGCCTCGCAGCGCAGTTCAACCTCACCTGCTCCATCCGTGTAGGCATGTGAAAACACATTAACCAACGCCTCTTCCGCGACCAGTGCGATGCGGTTTTGCGTGTCTTTGGAAAAGCCTTTTTCTTCCGCCAAACCCGTAAGAAAGGCCAGAAGCTCATGCAGGCTGTCCATCCGTGCGGACATTTTTTTAATCAGCATAGAGGATTGCACAGGCCAGGGCGTCATCGGAGGGCGTCTTTGGCCGCTCCCACAGTCGCGTATTCGGGGATCAGGGTAATGAATCCGGAAATGGTAAAAACCTCTTTTACTTGCGGCCGAAGCCCGGCCATGCAAAATTTCCCGTCACGCGTTTTCATTTTTTTTGCGCAGGTGAGAAATACACGCAGGCCTGCGCTGCTGATGTAATCGAGGGCTTCCAGATTAAAAATCAGTTTTATGCCCGGCTGTTCAAACCACAGGCCAATCCGATCTTCGAGCTGCGGGGCGGATACGGCATCGAGTCTCCCGGAAAGGGCAAAAACAGAGATGTCTGAATCCTGGTTCACGACAATGGTCATGGAGGTCTCCTTTTGAAGGCAATCAGTTAGTATATTTTAAACGGCGCAAGTATAGGAATAACCCGTCAGACTGTCAATTGTTTTTCAAGCGGCAAACCACACCATAGCGGCATCGTGAAAGGCGCAGGTGATTCAACAGGCAGTGGCAACCAGTCCAAGACCGGTTGCGAAATCACGGAAGATGATGTAAAGCTTTTTGCGGCCTTGGACGGCCGGGAAAAATCGGCGCCGACATGCTCTTACACAAACGCATCGATTCCCCCGAGAAGACTCAAAAGGATGAACCTGCCATAGCGTTTAGCGAGGCAGCGAAAGGAGAATTAAAAGATGATCACGGCAACACTGTTTCCCGGAAAATACATACAGGGGTATGACGCGGTTTACGAACTCAAAACCCTGATCCCGCGCTACGGCAAGAAAGGCTTCATCATCGCCAGCCCCTCGGTGTGCGAAAAGGTCCTGCCGGAAATTCAGGCGTCCATTCAAGAAGCCGCCCCGGTGGTGGTAGGACAGTTCAACCGGGAATGTTCTGATGAGGAAATCGCCCGATTGAAAGCCATCGCGGATGGCGAAGCCTGCGATGTGGTCATCGGCCTGGGTGGAGGAAAAACGTTGGACACGGCAAAAGCGGTGGCCCACGAAATGGATCGTCCCGTCATCATCATCCCGACCATTGCATCAACCGACGCGCCCTGCAGCGCCCTTTCCGTCATTTACCGGCCGGATACCGGACGCATCAAGCGCGTCCTGACGCTGCGCCGCAATCCCGACGTGGTACTCGCCGATACGAACATTATTGTCAAATCCCCGGAGCGGTTTCTGGTTTCGGGCATGGGGGATGCACTGGCCACCTGGTTTGAAGCGGAATCGTGCCGGTTAAAAAACGCAAAAAACATGGTCCGGAAACACAGTTCCATGACCGCCCAGGCCCTGGCCCGCTTATGTTATGAAACGCTTCTGGAATACGGCCTTTCCGCGAAAATGGCCTGCAAACACCAGGTCGTCATTCCGGCCTTTGAACATGTGGTGGAGGCCAACACCCTGCTGAGCGGCGTGGGTTTTGAAAGTGCGGGCCTTGCAGCCGCCCATGCCATACAGGACGGGCTTTCCGCCCTCGATAAAGGTCACGAGTACTATCACGGGGAAAAAGTCGCCTTCGGCGTGCTGGTTTCCCTGTTTCTGACGGATAAACCTTCGGACATGATCGACGAGGTGTACGCCTTTTGCGAATCGGTGGGTTTACCGACCACCCTGGCGGCGATCAACCTTCAGGACGCATCCGACGAAGCCCTGGCTAAAGCGGCCTCGATTGCCTGCGCCGAGAAAGAAACCATTCACAATGAGCCTATGACCGTGACCCCCGCATCGGTGGTTGCCGCAATCAAGGTTGCAGATGAAGAGGGACACAGGCGGGCCGCTCTTTAGAAGCAAGGTAAAGAAACCTTATTTCTACGATACAAAAAAGGGTAAGTCTTTTGGACTCACCCTTTTTTGTTAATTATCCAATCAAAAAATCCGGTTCAATCTGTTTATATTCGACGGACCCGTCTTAGTGATGAAACAGCCTCAGGCCGCAAAAGGCCATGACCATGCCGTATTTGTTGCAGGTGTCGATCACCTGCCGGCTATGAAAGATTGGCAGGCTGACCATCAGCGTCAAGATAGATGCATAAAAAGATCCCAGTGCAACTTAATCGAAGTTCACCAGTACTTTGCAGTTTTCCTCCAGAAGTTTTTCGGGGGAATTTAAAAAATCACAAACCTCTTCCGGACCACTGACAATGGCGGTAACAGCATCACCAAGGGATATCCTTCCATGACGGCATAGTGTCAGAATTCTGGCAAACGCCCCGCCGAGATGCCCTCTCGACCCTGTTATGGAAACCGCGTTGGTGATCATGTGGTCCACCGCATCCAAAGACAGAGGTTGACCGCTCCTGCCAAGAACGGCGACGCGTCCGTTAGCTTTTAATCTGCGAAATACCCTGTTGATGTTGTTCATGTTTCCAGATGCCTCGATCACCACGTCAATGGCGAGCGGGCCATGATTAAAAAATTCATCGACCTCGTAGGTTTCATCACACCATGTTTCGGCCAGCTTTCGCCGAAACGAAACAGGCTCAATCATGTGAACCTGTGCAGCACCGAAAATAAGCTTGCTGAGCATAGCGGTAAACAGGCCGATGGGACCGGCACCAAAAACGGCAACGACATCGCCGGCTGTCAGGCACGTGTTCTGACAAGCGACATAGGCAACACCCGCCGGCTCCACACAGGCCGCCGCCCGTCGTCCTTCTTCGCTTTGCGCTAGATCGCTGACATCGTGAGTCATCATGGACGGAACGTCCACGACACTGCCGAAAAGTCCGTCTTTTTCCAATCCCAGCAAAAGAGCATGACGGCATTGATTAAAATCGCCTCGTCTGCACTCATCGCAGTAATGACACACAATAATGGATTCAAATGTGACGCAAGCACCTGGTTGCACGTGGCGTACACGGGAGCCCACCTCAAGAACCCTGCCGATTCCCTCATGGCCGATCACCCGACCCGCCGCGCCGATTTGCACCGGAGCAGAACACCGGATATAGCCGGTCTCCGGATGCGTGGTCACGAGATGCACATCCGTACCGCACACCCCCGCATAAAGCATCTTGACCCGGATTTCATCCGGATGAAGCGCCGGTAGAGTTCTGTTCTCCACCAGTATCCGGGGATTTTTGTATCTCTGGTGAGGTCCCGGCCGGACAATTCCCTTGATGGGATCTTCATCAACGTGAACTACAACGACTCTGGATTTCACAATATAGGCTCTCCATCATTTAAAGTCCGAACACCATCAGCGTTTGCGGTGTCGGCGGAAGCGCTCTGGATTCCACGAGAACCAGTCCGGTCTCTTTTGCCATTGCTTCATAATCGTCACAGGTGTATGCATCGCCTTGCGGCGTGGTGGCCAGCATGATGAAGGCAAAGGCTGCCTGTTCCGCCGGTGATACGCGGTCCGGATTGGGCATCATGTCAATCACAAACACGGAACCGCCGGGATTCAACGACTTCTTTGCCCTGCCCAACAACTGAACGCAACCCGGCCGGTCAAAGTGATGAAGAATATTAGGCAGAAGGATCAAATCATAGTTTTCGCCCCAGTCGATCTCAAACACGTTGCCGGTGATCGTCCGATACCGGTCGGCCACCCCCGCCGAAGCGGCATTTCTTTTTGCCACATCCAGAACAGAGGCCCAATCCATGGCCGTCACCACCGCCTCCTGCACGGTAGCGGCCGCTTCAATGCCATACAGTCCGTGGCCCGCTGCGACATCCAGTATTCTGCGGGGATTCATAGCTCTTCTGGCGATATACGCCGCGGTTCTTTTGGCCGTAACCGATGCGAAAGGAACCATCGCCTGAGCAAACCTGACCCAGACCGGATTATCCGGTGACACGTTGGCCATACCGGCAGCGCCGCCTGCCCGCACATAGCCTGAAGGATCGGTCATAACCCGGGAAACAACCTCCGGCGCCGCGTAGAAGTCAATGATATCGGCCAGACAGTACGGGGATTTCCGGTCCAGGAGCCTTTTGGCATCCGCTGACAAAAAATAGAGATTCGACTCTTTTTTCAAAAGCCCGATGACGCAGAGGAAATCGCAAAGGATGCGGATACCGCGCGCCGATGCACCTGATCGTTTAGCGATATCATCGGCGCCTGAGGATTGATCGCCGATTGTTGTGAAAATATCCAATTGAATTGCGGCCTGCAGGGCCGCTGTCTTTTGATAAGAAAGACACAAATCATAGACCGGATTGTTGGAAAGGTTGTTGATCATCCGGCACCGCCTGCGCCATTTTTCAGCGCCACATCATTGAGTCGGTTTTGCTGCCAGCGAAAGGTCACGCCCGGCAGCAGCCCCGGCCAGCGATCCATGTAAATATCGGCGTAGATGCGGAGGATGTCATCCGCACCTTCCTTTCTGGGCTGGTCCAGACAAGGAGTCAATGGTTCGAGAAACTCCACCTCGATTCTTCCGTCTGCATACAAATAGGGAAACACCGGGACCAGCGCCCCACCCGTTTGTATGGCCAGTTCGGCGGCGCCTGCACGAAACGGGAAACGCCTCCCGTATCTCTCCGGCGCGACCTTTTCCTTTCCGGTCATGCCGTCGCCGGCCACCCAGACCGCACCGCCTCTGGCCAGGACATCACGGCACTCCGCAAAGCGCTGGGTCATGAAAATCATTTTGGCCACGCCGGTAGGAAGACAGGCCAATCCCAGATAAATATTTTCGTCAAATAAAGCCGCCGCAATTTGTTCGTGCATTGACGGAAACAACGCCCGGGTATGAGGAATCACCAGAATAACACCTCGCTTCGCAGCCGCAGCTCGACGCACATGGTCCACCCCCTTCAGGGTGACCCACTTCTCAAATGTATCCGGCTGGGCCATAAAAAATTCCCGAGCGGCAAACCAGGTATTGGCCATCAGATGCCGGGTCATCAGACCGGCGGCGGCGTCCGTCTGACCGGTCAGCAACAGCCATTGCTCGAAAATTTTAATTTTTTTCCGCAGCAAAACATGAAAGCGAACTGTCGGTAGAGATATCCAGAATTTTTGAAAGCTTAAAAAAGTTTCATAGGACGGAACCACCGGCGCCAGCGCCGGTGACTTGGCAATAATGGATGCTTTTATTTTGTGAAGGATGTTTTTTATCCGCCAGATCATAGACTCTGAGTTGGGATACTCGGGCAGAGGCTCCCGGATTTGTGTCTCACCGATGGTCTGCATTGTATTGCCGCGTCCCCGGGCATCAGACAGTAAGGTTTGAGGGGGTCTCTCATAGTCGACCATCATTTTTTTGAGCAGCTGCCGGATGGTTCCGGTTTCAAACACAATGGATGGCTCCAGGGATCGGCCCGTCAGATCCTCCAGCTCGAACACCGCTTCCGCTGCGAGCAATGAATCGCCGCCGCATTCAAAAAAGTCGTCGTCCACTGTCAAATCTTCTATTTTCAGCACGCGCCGCCAGATCTCCAGAGCCTTTTCTTCCAGTGCGGCGGCATCCAATTTTATTCGCAATTGATCGCTCATGCGTATCGTTCCCGTAATTTTCTTCGCAAGGCCTTGCCGCCCAGCCCCTTTGGAATGCTTTCCAGAACATGAATCCGTCTGGGAATTTTATTCCAGGATATAGAGTCACTCATGAACCGCCGGAATTCAGAGATATCCAGCATCCCTCCCGGCCGCAGGACCAGGGCAAGCCCCACGTCCTCGCCCAGACGCGGGTGCGGCAGGGCAAAAGCCACCGCCTCCTCTACTGCCGGGTGCTTAAGAATGGCTGCTTCAACCTCGAACGGCGAGATTTTTTCACCCCCGCGGTTAATGAGCTCCTTGATTCTCCCGTGAAGCGTCAAGAAGCCCTCTTCGTCAAGACTCCCGATGTCTCCTGTCCTGAACCAGCCATTGACAAATGCTGACTGATTCAATGAAGGACCATTGCAGTACTCTGTCGTGACGTTTGCACCCCGGACCCAAATTTCGCCTCTCTGTCCGGTAGGCATACTCTTCCCGTCAGGCGTGGCAATCATCACAGTACCGGCAGAAGGAATCCCGACCGTTCCGGGTTTGGATGGCCCCGGAGGCGGCAGGTTGGTGGTAATCTGGCTGGCTTCGGTCATGCCGTAATGTTCCAGGACAGGGATCCCCAGTGCCTGCTCGAGACGTGATCGCACACTTTCCGGCAGCGGCGACCCGCCGGAGCCAGCCAGTCTGAGTCTGTGCGTAAGTCTTGATGAGGATGCGGCCAATTTTTCAGAGATAGCCAGATGGATAGTCGGGGACGTTGAATACCATGTTGGTCTCAACGCCTCAAACCATTCAGATAAGTTCAAATCCGTCAGCTTCAAGGGGAAAGCCACGCTGCCGCCGGAAAGAAGCGGGGCTAGAATGGTCAATGTTAGACCGTGACTATAATAAGGGGGCGCAATGCTCAGGCAACGGTCTTTCTTATTGAGACAAAACCAAGACACCGCCTGTTTCGCAGCGGTCAGCAAACCGGCGTGCGTGCATGGAACAAACTTTGGCTCTGCCGAAGTTCCGGAGGTTTGAAAGATGACAGCCGCATGATCCATCGTAGGAGGGTTAAGTCTGTTTTTCCTTTGAATTTTCGGGTCGGACATTAAAAATAAAAGATCGCGATGCTCTTTTTGCTTAAGTTCGATAAGTGCGATCCCCTGCTCGTTGGCCAGGGTTCTGCATGCAGTCTGTTCACCGGCAAGGACCAAAACCGCATCGACATCCAGCAACTTGAGACGCAATGCGATTTCCGCCGGTGCCAGATTCGGGTCCAGGGGCACAGCCGTCGAAAAACACGCAACAGCGACAATGGCCAATGCAGCGGGTGCGGTGTCCTTTACGGCAATCGCGATTCGGGCGGAATTTCCCAGCCCTGATTTACTCATCGTAGCGGCAACGTGGTCAATCTGCCAGACCAGTTGTGAATACGTAAGCGGATTATATTTTGACGATACCACGGCAACAGCCGCCGGGTCTGCATGTGCAAGATCCTTGATGACCTGCCCGATTCCACAGCTTGGCAAATAACCCTGCAAGCTGTTTTTCGTTAAACGTTCCAGTGTGTCATTCATAACGTTCAATGGGCCGGAAGATGCCGCACGTTAAACCGGCAGATCCCCTTCGAGGATGTGTCCTTCGGCAGGAACACTCTCCTGACAGATTCTTCTCTAGTGATGAAACAGCCTCAGGCCGCAAAAGGCCATGACCATGCCGTATTTGTTGCAGGTGTCGATCACCTGCTGGTCACGGATGGAACCTCCCGCCTCGACAATGGCGGAAACCCCGCTGCGGTGCGCACGCTCAATGTTATCGCCGAACGGAAAAAACGCGTCGCTGCCCAGGCAAACGCCTGTGACTTTGCTCAACCAGGCCTTCTTTTCGTCTGCCGTCAAAGGCTCGGGCTGACGGGTAAATGTTTCAGCCCACACGTTATCACCAATAACATCCTCGGGGGTCTCCCCCAGGTAAACGTCGGTTGCGTTGTCACGATTGGGCTTGACCACATCGGCGCGGAATGGAAGGTCCAGCACTTTGGGCATATGACGAAGTTGCCACAGATCCGCTTTCTGGCCGGCGAGCCTCGTGCAGTGAATACGGCTTTGCTGGCCCGC
The DNA here is from genome assembly GCA_046484315.1 of Smithellaceae bacterium. Taxonomy (GTDB): domain Bacteria; phylum Desulfobacterota; class Syntrophia; order Syntrophales; family Smithellaceae; genus UBA8904. The sequence continues at coordinate 10,299 of JAWOJC010000076.1, forward strand.
GCCCACGCCGATGACCTGACCATCCTGCACATAGCAGACACTGTTGGACTGTGTGTATTTGAGCGTGATGAGGGCCAAGACCAGGTCGCGCTTCTGAGCGTCGGTAAACGTCTTGTTTTCGGTGACGATGTTTTCCAGCATCCGGGCATCGATTTTCAAATCGTTTCGGCCCTGCTCGAAGGTGATGCCGTAGACCTGCTTGTGTTCCAGAGAAACAGGCACATAATCGGGATCGATCTGCACCACGTTGTAGGCGCCGCCTTTTTTGGATTTTAAAATCTCCAGCGCTTCCGGCTCATAGCCCGGCGCAATGATGCCGTCGGTGACTTCATTTTTAATGATCTTTGCCGTGGGCACATCGCAAATGTCCGACAGCGCGATCCAGTCGCCGAAACTGCTCATGCGGTCGGCGCCGCGGGCGCGCGCATAGGCGCAGGCCAAAGGCGAAAGCGCCAGGGCCGGATCGATATGATACATCTTGCGCAAAACGTCGTCCAAAGGAAAGCCCAGGGCGGCGCCTGCGGGAGAGACATGCTTAAAGGAGGCCGCGGCCACCATGCCGGTATTTTCTTTGAGTTCTTTTACCAGCTGCCAGCTGTTGAAAGCATCCAGAAAGTTGATGTAGCCGGGCTTGCCGTTTAAGACGACCACCGGCAGAGAGCTGTCGTCCGCCATAAAGATCCGCGCGGGCTTCTGGTTGGGGTTGCAGCCGTACTTCAGTTGTATTTCATTCATGGATTATCCCTCCACCGTTTTGTATTTGTTGATGATCACATCTTGATGCGTCTGCGTGGCAAGGTCAATGGCGCGCACAAACAGGCTCACTTTGTTGTCTTCGTTCAGAGCGTCCCACAATTTGTGGGCGTATGTTCCGGGGTCTTCTTCGTCAATCGCCACACGCAGAGGTTCTCCTTCAAAGCTGGGAATCGGGTTGCCGTTGCATTTGTAGGTGCTGATGAAGTGTCCAACACCTGCCAGGGGCTGCATATAATCGAAGGTAAAGCGCTGCAGGCTCGCTTCGTTGCCGAAGTCGCTCTTCAGGATGCTAAGTTTGTAAGCGCCTGTCTGCATATCAACCATGCCGGATATGCGGGGCGTCCAGTTGGGGCCGTCATCTTCAAAGGTGCGGGTCAGAAGCGCAGCTTCAAAACCGAAGCCGGGATAATCGTTACGGATCATAAAATGACGAATGGTGTCGGTCTGATCGCCGTTGGTCACAATGGTGATGTCATCCACGGTCAGAACGGGGTTGTAAATAATCAGGTGCGGATCAGTCATTTTAGCCGGGTCAGCAGCCAGGGTGCGAATGCCGCCCTCGATGGCGTCAAACACGCGGTTGCGGCTGTTTACGCTACGGCCCATGATAAAGTAGGCAATCATGGCCTTTTGGCCGCCGGGTGTTTTTCCGATGCAGATGCCGCGGCCCGGATATTCGTTTCCGGCCAGATAATTATACAGATTGTCTTTCATTTTCTACTTCTCTCCTTGCGATGAATAAGCATTCATTTTTTGTGGCGGGAGTATATGGAGAGAAGATTCGTATGTCAACCGGATTTGGCCGGAAAATCAATTTTTATCGAAAAAGGGACGAAAATCCTGAACAATGATGGCTGGTCAGAGCGGGACAAAAACCATCTTGCAAAGCAAGACACGATGCGTTAAGGACGAAAAATTTTATTTGCCAACAACCTGTACGCAGGCAACAGTAAAGGAGGCTGCATGAAACCCCAAAACACCCGGAAGAAAATTCTTGTGAGCGTGGTAATGGGCAGTGATTCCGATTTACCCGTCATGGCCGAAGCCGCCAAAGTGCTCGACGAGTTCGGCTTGGGCTTTGAGCTTATTCTGACTTCGGCGCACCGCGCACCCGTGCGCTCCGCTAAATTCGCCGCAACAGCGAAGGATCGGGGCGTCCAGGTGATCATCGCGGGCGCGGGCGCAGCTGCGCATCTGGCGGGCGTGCTCGCCTCACACACGCCGCTTCCGGTGATCGGCGTGCCCATCGACGCAACCTCTCTCAAGGGCATGGACGCGCTTCTGGCCACGGTGCAGATGCCGGGCGGCATTCCTGTCGCGACGATGGCCATCGGCAAGGCGGGCGCAAAAAACGCGGCGCTTTTCGCCATCCGCATGCTGTCGCTCTCGGATAAACGTCTGGCCAAAAAGCTTGAGGATTACATCGCGCAAATGGCCGCGGACGTGGAAAAAAAGCAGGAAAAACTTACATGGCCGATGTCCTGAAGGTCACCCCGCACACCTCTGAAGAAATGATCCTTGATCGCGCCTCGGCAATTGTCACACGCGGCGGCGTCATTGCTTACCCGACCGAAACCATCTACGGCCTGGGCGTGGATGCCTCAAACGATCAGGCCATCCGTAAAATTTTCGAGATCAAAGGCAGAAATTTCGCCAATCCCATCTCCGTCATCATCGGCGAACTAAACGACGTTTATGCACTGGTCCGCCGCACAACGGGGGCCGCCGAAACGCTGATGGCCGCTTTCTGGCCGGGTCCGCTGACCATTGTTTTTGAAGCCGCCGACAGCGTCTCGCCGCTTCTGACCGCTGGCACCGGCAAAATCGGCATCAGGCTGTCCGGCCATGACGGGGCCAGAAAAATTGCGCAAAAAATAGGAAAACCCCTGACGGCAACCAGCGCAAACCTCTCGGGCGCGCCGGAATGCATGGATGCGGCATCGGTGATCGAACAAATCGGGGATAGTATTGACGCGGTGGTCGATCTCGGCGAAAAAGGCGGCGCCATCGGCTCGACCATACTGGATGCCACAACGGAAAACCCGGTCATGTTGAGACCCGGCGCGATTTCCCGCGAAGCAATTGAACACAAAACCGGCCTGCAGATCCGCTAAGCGCCTGGAATCGACGGCGCGCCTAAAGCCTGATGGCTGGCCCTTTTGACGCAAGCCCCTGTTTGCGGATGGCGGTTCTCCCGCCACAACTTACTTCTCAATGGCTTTTTTTTCAAACCGGTATCCCTGAAAACTCAGCAGCACGGCCTGCTCGGTAATCTGAATGACCTTAAGGCCCTCGGGACTGACCTGACCTTCTTGAAGCGTGTGCTCATTAATCTGAACAAACCGCTCCAAACGATTCGGACTGTAAAAATGCAGAAATATTTTCATGTCCGGCAGGGCCTTTTTCACTGAGGCGGGAAGATTTCCATAGGCCACTAAACGGTCGGATGTGTCCGCCTTTGCGATTGATGCCGATGCCGGCTTAGACGGTAAAGACGCTTCGCGGATAGAATCCTTTCGCCCGGAAGGGTGCGGAATTTTCGCAGGTTTCACAGCAGGCGGCAAGGGCTGCCCGGTTTGTTTTTCCGGAAGGGGCGGCAAGGCGGCTATGGCTTCCTGCGCGTCATCCCTGTGCAGGGCGGACGATCCGCCAGAGGGCGTGTCTTCGTCGTGTCCCGCGGGCGGCGCCTCCGCCGTCATGATCCCCGCGGAAGCCTGAACGCTTCGACCATCCGGAATATAAAAGAACACCCACCAGGATATCAGCAGGGCGTTGATCATGAGCAGGGCTGTCAGCAAATACGGCCAGATCGCTTGTTTGCGCGGGCGAGGCCCTGCGCATACCGGATTGTCCAGCAGACTGAGACTGCCCTCCCCGCGTTGACGCTTCTTTTCCAGTTTTTTCAGGCCTTCAAGGATATAGGACATTTGCGCTTATTCCTGTTCCCGCCTGGAAAGCCGGGGGCCGCCGAGACCGGCAGCCCCGCTTAAATAGGCAATGGTCATCGGCCCGACAATACCGTCGGCAGGCAGATCCGCCATCAATTGAAATTCCCGGACGTCCTCGACCAGCCGGCCTGAATATCGCCAGGCAGGCAATGGCAACTCCGGACGCTTCATTGCGGCCGCCATCTGCCGGTTGACCCATTCCGCCATGGGTCCGCTGTTGCCCGGCCTCAGGTCGGATTGATAGGCCGTGGGTAAACGCCATAAAAAACGAAATTCCCCCGTCCACAAAAGGAAAAGGTCCTGAATATTCACTGTTCGAATCTCGTCGCCGATGGCGATTTCCGCCCGGTCGGACAGCAAAGAAATCATCGTCACGTAGAAATTTTCTCCTGATTGCGCGTCCGTCAGGGTCAGCATGACCGGCCGGTTCATCAACTTCAGATTTACCAGTGAACCTTTGTGCGCCAGCAAACGCAGGCCCCTGCGCCGCGCCTGCTCATCGACAGAACGCTCATCACGGGTATCGAACCTGACTTCCCAGGCCCGGAAAAGCGACTGATAGGCTTTGGTCATTGTTCTGGAAGCGTCTTTTCCCACCAGCGTCAAAGACGTGATTTCATCCGGCGGCTCTTCCGGCACGATGTTGGGAATCGTCACCGTGTCGATATGCGGCACAAAGGCGGCGTGTTTTTCGGCCTGCGCTGCATGAAACCTGGGCATGACAAACATCAGGGCCAATGCGACACAAATCGCCAGCAGGCAACCGGCTGCGATCCCGCCATACAGATGCCAGCGCCGCTTGCGGTTCACATTTTCTCCTGAAACCTCCCGCACGGCCACGAGAAGAGTTTCCCGATCCACCAACGCCTTGCCCTGCGCAAATGCGCCGATCAGGGCCCGGTCGCAAATCATATTGATCAGGCGCGGAATACCGCCGCTGTGCCGGTAGAGCAGCTTTAGCACATCATCGGGAAACAGGCGCCCGCGCATCCAGCCCGCCACGGACAACCGGTGTTCCACATACGGGGCAATGTCCCGGGCCAAAAGCGGCCCGAGGTGATAGCGGGCGGTGATGCGTTGCGACAACTGCCGCATCCGGGGCCTTTTCAAAACGTCTAAAAGCTCGGGCTGTCCCAGAAGAATAATCTGCAGAAGCTTGCGTTGATTGGTTTCCAGATTGGTCAGAAGCCGGATCTGCTCAAGCACGTCCTCGCTTAAATTCTGAGCTTCTTCAATAATCAGAATGGCGCGGCGGCCCTTCTTGTGTGTCTCAAAAAGATAGTCATAGATCGCGGCGACAAACACCTTGTTGCTGGTGTTGCCCGCAGGATAGCCAACGCCGAATTCATCACAGACGCTGGCCAGCAATTCGTCGACGTTGAGTTTGGGATTGAGGATAAAGGCGATGTCGGTATTTTCAGGAATTTGTCCGATCAGACAACGGCAAAGCAGCGTTTTACCCGTACCGACCTCGCCTGAGAGTAAAACAAATCCGCTGTCGGAGTTCACGCCGTAGAGCAAATGCGCGAGCGCCTCGCGGTGCCCCTCACTCATGTAAAAATAATGAGGGTCCGGCGCGATGGTAAAAGGATTTTCCTTGAGTCCGAAATAGTCTCTATACATGGGTTATCGTCATCCGGGCGCGCGGCTGAAGGCGGACATCCCGACGGCGTGCCGCGCCGATTTTCGACGGGATGTTAGCAAGCATGAAACCCGAAAGCAAGCGATATTGAAGGGCCGGCTTCTCACAGGCCGCGCTGATGGCCGGGCCGTAAAAACCGCGCGTCGCGGCTTTGCAGCACCTGATCGACAAGCGCGATCATTCGGGATTTATCTTTCTGAAGTTCGCCGGTAATCGGCAGATAATTCGACGCGTGTGTACCGACAAATTTCAGCCGGTCGATCGTGATGTTTTCAAAAATATGTTTCATTTCGGCAAGCGTTTCAAAAGGATCCAGGAGCTGAAATTCGCCTGCTTGCACCTGGCGGTGCAGCGCGGTGCCCGGCACGGGGGTAACCGTAAGGGCCGCCAGGTACTGAGGTTTCATTTCATTACAGATTTTCGCGGTGGCCAGCGCGTGGCGCGCGGATGCGTCCCCGGGACCGGCCAGCCCCAGAAGCACCATGACGGATAAGTTGATGTCCGCGTCCACAAGCATACGGCCCGCGCGGAGCATCTCCTCATACCCTACCCCTTTTTTGACTTTCCGCAAAAGCTCGTCATCGCCTGTTTCAACGCCGATATAGGCTTTCGTCAGGCCGGCGCTTCTCAGCGCGCGCAATTCCTCAGGCGTTTTCACAAGTGTGCTTTGCGGTCCCACATAACTGCCGACATGGCGCAGCGAGGGGAAGGCCGAGTAAAGCGCCCGGATGATCTCCAGGAGGGTTTCTGTTTCGATGGCAATCGCGTCGCCGTCGCACAGGAAAACTTTTTCCAGGTCTCCGTAGTGATCTTTCGCCATGCGGATATCGGCCAGAATGTCGGCCAGCGGCCGCACGCGATATTTTTTGTCCTTATACATGCCGCAAAAGGTGCAGGCGTTGTGAGAGCAACCGACAGTGCACTGGAGCAGATAGCTGGCCGCTTCGCTAAACGGACGGAAGATATTGCCTTCATATCTCACAGGGATTCACCTTCCGGACGGCCGTGAACGACAATAACGCTTATGTCCCGTATCAACAATAGTCTCATTGCAGCAGCCGCTCCGCGCCGATGGTCGTCACGGTGGTTTTTATGGAACCGGGCGGCTCGCGGGTAAAAACAATCATAAACGGAATCTGTCCGCCGGGCGCGATCTGCTCATTGGCGTTGTTGAGGCCCTCGGGCCGGGACAGGCGCGTGAGCATGCCCTCTTCGGAAAGATTCATCAGATCGTCGTCGGTTAGAATGTTCCCGGCATAGCTTTGCCGTTCGCCGAGCACAACAGCATAAGCATCGACAATTTCGCCTTTGATCAATACCCGTGAAATGGGGAAATCAGCCTGATTGACGGCCGTTCCTTCAATGATGCGCAGATTGCCCAGGACGTAATTATTCACGATCCGCTGACGGATATCCTGAAGCTTGACGTAACCGGTCACAGCTTGTGCCGTCACCGGCACAGGCGTGCCGATGAGCTGGCGACCCAGTTGTATGTAGAGCTGACCCTTCTCGGGAAAAACCACAAAAAGCAAAACGGCCGGTATCAGGATAATCACCAGCACGCTCCACAGCGCGGCTTTCCAGAAAAGGCCCGACTTTTTCCGCCGGGGTGGAAGGTCGGATGCAAGTTCTTCCTCCGGAAGTTCCTCTTCCGGTTCATCCGCCGATAGGTCGATATCTGTGAAACTGATTTTCCCGCCGGTTTTCACGGGCACCTGGATGGCTTCCGCTTCTGTCTTTTCCGGTTCCATCACCGAGTCGAGAAAACGCTCCACATCCTCATCGTGACCTGTATCAACCGGCAGCCCGGCGGTTTCCGGCGGCGCGGGCGTAATCGAAAGCGCATTGACGGCCGGTCTCTGTTTGCCGTTGCGTTGAAGGTTGTCCTGAAAGAAAACATGCTGACAGCGGCCGCACCTGAGCCATATGCCGTCGCCCTGCATTTGTTCGTCATCGAAACGGAACTTCGTCCGGCATTGCCGGCACTGTATAATCATGGTTTGTCCCCTGTTTCTTTCATAATACCCGCCTGAATGACATACACGTCAGGCAAAGAGCGGTACTGCTCACCAAAGTCCAGTCCGTAACCCACCACAAAACCGTCGTCGATGGCAAATCCGACATAATCAGCCTCAAACGGCGTTTTCCTTCTCAGGCGTTTATCGAGAAACGCACAGACGCGAATCGACCGGGGGTTCCTCTGCCTGAGCGAATCGACGATGTGGCAAAGCGTCAGGCCCGTATCGACAATGTCGTCTACGACGAGGACATCACACCCCTCAACCGGCAGCTCGATATCCTTGGTGATGACGATGCGGCCGGAGCTTTCCATTTCCGCGCCGTAGCTCGATGCACGGATAAAATCCGTCCGGCACGGAACACGCACCGCTCGCATCAGATCGGCCATAAACACAAAAGCGCCTTTGAGCACACCGACCATGACCAGCTCGCCGCCTTCGTAATCACGCGAAATCTGATCAGCCATTTCGCGCACCCGTTCATCAATAACGGACCGGGTAAAAAGTATTTCCCGGGTCGATGTCTCCATACTGCGGCTCCTTGAAGAATGGGTCGAATTGACGGGGATATTACTCAACATCGCCTTGCCGTGTCAATCAAAATCAAAGGGAGGCGGCATACAGGGATACAAAGGTTTCAATGTTGCCTTCAACCATGGCCTGGGCTTCGCGAATGGCGTCACCGTCGGCAAATTCCGATGACAGGCTCAGAAAAATCGCGTTGAAGGGCGACAGTTCAAGACCGAACTTTTCATAGTCGATGTGGCTGATCATGTATTGTGAACCGTCGAAGTAATACTTGCCCAGCCGGTTGGCCTCCCGGGAACGAAACGGCCAGGTTATTTTCCAGTTAAAATATGCAAGCGCCACGCGCTTGAGTTCGGGGTTTTTGAAAACACCCGGCTTGAGCGCCTCTCCGATGCGGTCGGCAATCAGGCGAAAATAGTTATTCACCAGATCGATGTCTGTCAGGCACAGGCCGTACAAATACCAATCCTCGATAATGTTGAGCAAAATAAGCTGCTGGTCGCGGGGAATGAAATGATGACTGGGGCACAGGTGTCCCGCGCAGACTTCCTGACCGTAAAAAGACACGGACCGCATGTCAATGCCCTGGTTTTGCATCGGATGCAAAAGACAGCCGACTTTCTTTTCCTGCAAATCGAGAAACCCGAGATACTCGCAGCAGTAAATCACGTCGTAGCGCTTGCGGAAATCCTCCGCCGCAAACGTGGCATCGGCGTAACGTTTGAGATCTCCCGGCAAAGCCACCATCTCGCGGAATCGCTTCGTGCGGGCGCGCAGCCTTTGCACCAGGGATTCGCGCGAACTGTCTACGTAATTATACAAACCGCAGCAGGCGCCGCAGGACTTGCCTGCGTCGGGCTGGCATAAAACCATCAGGGAATTGTCATGAGACATGCAAACAACCTTCTGCCGAATCAAATCCGGACACCCCTTATTCAAACACCACCGTCTTGGCGCCGTACACCAGAATCTTGTCTTCCAGACGCAGACGCAGCGCGCGCGCCAGAACCATTCGCTCCAGATCCTTGCTTTTGGTCTGGATGTCGGCAATCGTGTCGCGGTGGCTGATTTTCATGACATCCTGCGCGATAATCGGCCCCTCATCGAGCTGTTCGGTAGCGAAATGCGCCGTGGCCCCGATGATTTTCACGCCCCGGTTGTAAGCCTGCTGATAGGGGTTGCCGCCGGCGAACGCGGGCAGAAACGAATGATGAATATTAATGATCCGGTTGACGTACTGCCCGACAAACCGGCCGGACAAAATCTGCATGTAGCGCGCCAGCACCACCAGATCAATCTTGAGTTCCTGAAGAAGCGCGAGCTGCCGCTCCTCCTGGGCCGTCTTGTTATCCGGCGTGAGCGGAAAGTGGAAAAATGTCATGCCGAACTGCTCGACCAGCTCGCGGGCGTCCTCGTGATTGCTGATCACCGCCTCGACACTGGCATCGAGCTCTCCCATGTGCCGCCGTAAAATAAGATCATGCAGGCAGTGCAGGTGCCGGGAAACAAAGATCGCCACCCGGGGCACGTAATCGGTGAAATGCAGTTCCCACTTCATTTCGTACTGCCGCGCCAGAGTCGCGAAGACCACGGGGATTTCCTCGCGGCTGAGCGCAAAACCGGCAAGCTCCCATTCAATGCGCATAAAAAAATACTTGCCCTGTTTCGATGTGTACTGATCGGCGTGAACGATATTACCGCCGTTTTGAAAGATAAAATTGGAAAGCCTGGCCACCAGCCCCTTCTGATCGGGACAGGACAACAGCAAAATAGCGTTGGAATCCTTCATGATACTCACTCTTTCTCGCCTCAGCGACTGGTCTGGTCGCTTATAGAAGGATTGGCGTTGCAGGTCAAGAGCAAAAATGTTAAGCACGCCTCGGAAATAAAAAACAGGATGTCATAGCATGAAGTTGATTGAAGAAATCGTATTGAGTAACGGTCTGAAGCTGGAAATCGCGGATCTGTCGCGCACCATTGCGGCAGACACGGTCAAGGTTGAAGTCGCTTTTCAGATGAAAATGGGTTTGGAAGAAGCCTTCTTCGCCAGCGCCGAAGACTACCTTCAGGTCAAACAATATTTCGGCGACTCGATGACTTACGAGCATACCCGTGAAAGAACGTTTGTTCCCGCGCCGGAGGAAACCGCCGCCCGTGCAGAGCTGATTCAGACGTTTAAAGAGAATTCGCTCCAGTACCTCGCCCACCCGCAATTCGCGAAAAAAATGGCGCTCTCCCTGCTTCGCGACATCAAGCTAAACCCCTACAGATACAAGGGCCGACCTGACGCAACACCGGAAGAATAGACGACGGCGTCCGCCCCCCTAAAAACGGAAGGAAATCATGACCCAGGATCCGCAAGACGCGCTTCTGCCCCGCGCGGAAAAACCCAGCCGCTATATCGGCGCGGAAGTAAATGCCATCATAAAGCAAAACGCCGCGATTCGTTTTGCGCTGGCTTTTCCCGACACGTACGAAGTCGGCATGTCCCATCTGGGCCTGCAGATTCTCTACGCCGTGCTCAACGCGATGCCCGAAACATCGGCGGAGCGTTGTTTTGCGCCATGGCCGGACCGTGAAGCGGAACTGCGCAAAGCCTCGCTGCCCTTAACATCGCTCGAAACGCAAACGCCACTTGCCGATTTTGACGTCATCGGCTTCTCGCTACAATATGAGCTGTCCTATACCAACGTGTTAACCATGCTGGATCTGGCCGCCATCCCCTTTCATGCGGTCGACCGCAGCGAGCATCACCCGATCATCATCGCCGGAGGCCCCTGCTGCTTTAACCCCGCGCCGCTTGCCGATTTTATCGATGCTTTTGTCATCGGCGAAGGGGAAGAAGCGGCCACCGAAATAGCCTTGGTCATTGCAGACGGTAAAAAACAGAAAAACACGCGCGCCGACATCATCGCAAAGCTTTCCCGCCTCAAAGGCGTTTACGTGCCGGCCATTCACGGCGCGGCTGAAACGATAGCCAAACGAAAACCTGTGGATATCAATGCCTGGCTTCACCCGGTGGCGCCCGTGGTGCCGCTGATGCAGACGATTCACGACCGGATCATCATCGAGATCGCCCGGGGCTGCACCCGAGGCTGTCGATTCTGCCAGGCCGGCATGATCTGGCGTCCCTACCGTGAGCGCGACGCGTCGAACGTTTTTCAGATGGCGGATCAGGCACTCAAAAACACGGGCCATGACGAAATATCCCTGCTGTCTTTGAGCGCGGGGGAGTATAGCTGCATTGAGCCCCTGATTCAAAACCTGATGCGGAAATACTATGCTGATCGGATCGCGCTGGCGCTGCCGTCGCTGCGCGTCGAATCGCTGAGCCGGACATTGATGGACGAAATCCAGCGCACGCGCAAGACCAGCTTCACACTGGCCCCGGAGGCGGGCACGGATAAAATGCGTCAGGTCATCAACAAGGGCAACACCGCTCAGGATCTGCAAAATACGGTGGATCAGGTGTTTGCGGCGGGCTGGAAATCCGTCAAACTCTATTTCATGATCGGCCTGCCCGGCGAAGAAGAAAGCGATCTTGAAGGCATCATCGACCTGGCTTATCAGGCGTTGCGCGCGGCGCGAAACCGCGGCCAGGTGACGGTGAGCCTTTCCACTTTTGTGCCCAAACCCCACACACCGTTTCAGTGGGCCCGTCAGATCACCCCGGAAGAAACCAGAATCAAGCAGGATTTCATCCGCGACCGTGTGCGCCACCGAAACCTCCAGGTCAAATGGCACGACCCCCGCGTGAGTCTCTTGGAAGGTCTTTTTTCGCGCGGTGACGAAAGACTGGGGCCGCTTCTGGTGTGCGCCTACCGCAAGGGATGCCGCTTCGACGGCTGGAGCGACCTTTTGCGTTTTGACTTGTGGGAGGAAGCCCTCGGCGAATGCGGCATCTGTGCGGACGATTATCTGCGCGAACGCGCCTTGGACGAAACACTCCCCTGGGACCGCATCGATTGCGGCGTGAGCCGGGATTTTCTGCTGGCGGAAAAACTTAAAAGCGAGTCGCAAACCGCCACGCCGGACTGCCGTTACGATACCTGTCAAAACTGCGGTGTCTGCGACTTTGAAAGCACGAAAAACAGCTTCGCAAACGAGGCGGGTCTGATGATGGACACACAGGCGCCCGCCCCGGCAGTGCCTGCGCTCGACAAGGTCTACCGTATGACGTTTTCCAAAACCGGCCGCGCGCGGTATTTAGCCCATCTGGAACTGGCCATGGCGCTGACACGCGCCCTGCGCCGCAGTCCGCTTTCGCTGGCCTACTCGGCGGGATTTCATCCGCATCCCAAAATCTCTTTTGCCACCGCCACCTCGGTGGGCATGGAAAGCCTCGCCGAATTCATGGATGTCACGGCTGTTGAATATCCAGGCAACCTCGCAACACTCAAAGAAGAAATCAACGCGGCAATGCCCCGCGGCGTGGCCATTGAAGAAATCCAGCTTTTGTCATTCGCGGCCAAAGACCTGGCCCGCGCGCTGCAGGGTTTCGTCTATGACATTCACCTGCCGGAAGAACTGGGGGCAGACAGGCTTTCCGGTATCCGGCAGGCGATCACCGTCTTTCTGGCCTCGCCTGAATACGTCATCGAACGTCCGTCTAAAGGGAAAATTGTCAAAAGAAACATCCGGCCCTTCGTCGAGGGCCTGACCCTGAACGCGGATCAAAAGGTTGTGACCACCACGTTGCGTCATGTGCAAACAGGCTCCGCCCGCCCCATCGACATCATCAGCCACGTCCTGGGCTTCGATGCACAGCAGGCCGGCCTGATTAAGATTGTTAAAACAAAAACGCTTCTGGCCTGAAAAACAAAAGGCCTGTTCTCCAGGCCTTTTGTTTTTTTGCGTCCGATCCGTCCCGGATCTAAGGTTTTTTCAGTTCCTCATAGATCATCATGATGGTGTTCACGTAGACGCGGCTGCGGTTGTAGTACCAGACCGCCTTTCGCTTCTGCTCGATGGACGCGTCCTCCCGCCAGCCGAATTTCTTCAGATATTGCCCCATACTGAGTTTCGCGTCCGCCATATTAAACGGGTCGGCAAGACCGTCGCCGTCCCCGTCCATGCCGTAAATCCAGAAAGAGGAAGGGATGAACTGGGCCGGTCCCAGCGCACCGGCAAAGGATCCCGAAATACTGACCGGATCTATCTCCAGATGATTGGCAATACTCGACAGATAATACAGTTCGCTGAGCGCCCAGCGTGCCCGGCGATGCGCGCGCTTAATCGTGGCTTCTTCGTAGAGCTGCGGATAGGCGTCGGCATAAAGCGTCTGGATCTGCCTTAAATACTCCGGATCGAGGAGGAACGCGAGATTGACGTAGGCGGTGGCCACGTTGTAGGGCATCGGATAGGTCCCCAGCCGCGATTCAATAATCAGAATGGCCGTGATGATTTGCGGCGAGGTACCGAAACGCTTCTCCACGCGGGCCAGGATGTCGGCATGCTTGCGGATAAATTCCCTGCCCCGTTCGATCTGCCGGGGATCCACGCGCATGACGTCAGGCTGCTGGGCCGTTCCCTTGGGGCTGGAATGAAAAAGGTTTTTCATCACAATGTCCGGACGCAGGTCAATACGCGGATCATAGAGGATTCTTTGCGCCTGGGACGGATCCAAGCCTTCCGCGATCAACAGCTCTTCGACATATTTTCGGGGACTCTCACTGGCGCCCGCGAAAGACACGGACGCCCAAAGCACAATTCCCGCACAAAGACAAACGACTTTTTTCATCACATCTCCTTTTCATTAATGGCCCGCATTGTAGCGTCTCTTGCCGCGTTGATCAAGCCGAATCGGCAATCGGGGGAAGCGGGAACCCTCCTTTCCCCGATTGCAAACAGCAGCAAAATAAGCTATGGAGTGATAAATTTTCAACGGAGGTTGATTCATGAAAACACTGGTCACATATTATTCAGACACCGGCAATACGGAAAAGATCGCCCGCGCGATTTACGACGCCGTCGAGTTGGATAAGGAACTCAAAAAAGTTCAGGACACAGAAGATCTGTCGGGATACGATATCATTTTTTGCGGCTTCCCCGTGCAGTCGCACAGTGTGCCGGAAAAAGCAGCAGCTCTCATCAGCAGGATTCCGGATGGACAGAAGGTTGCTTTTTTCTCAACGCATGGTTCGCTCAAAGACGGCATTCTTCCCAAACAGGCTTTTGAGCACGCGCTCGGTCTGTCGACCAAACTGACCGTTGTGGGGCACTTCGGCTGCCGCGGCAAAGTGGCGGAGAAAATTATCGAAGCCCTGATGAAAAGCCCGCAGCATCAGGCCTGGGCTGAAGAAGCCCGAGGCGCAATCGATCATCCGGATGCACACGACATCGCAGATGCGCAGACTTTCGCGGCGCAGATGATCGCTAAAACCAACACATAAAAAAATCCCCCTTGCGTCCACTCGTAAAAACGCAAGGGGGATTTTTCGTCTAAATTATCAGGCTTTGGTGTAACCGACCACCTCCGCCAACTGTTGTACGACGGCACTCACAGACATGGCCTGCGCGGTGGTTTCCTCGGCCACGGAAGACCCCTCCTCGGCACGCGCGGCGTTGGCCTGCGCCGAGTGGCTGATTTCTTCAATGAGCGCATTGATTTTATTGACACCATCGAGCTGCTTTTTAGCCACCTTGGCAGCCTCCTCGGTATAGGAGTAGATATTCATGGAGCTGGTGCCGTACTCCACAAACTTCTTGACGCTCAGGCCGATATAGTCATTTCCGTTGCCGGCAATGCTGATCGTTTTATCAATCAGAGTTAAAGAGGTTTTGGCGGCCTCCGTGGAACGTGAGCCCAAACCGCGGATATCGTCGGACACCACGGCAAAGCCGCTGCCTGCGTCACCGGCGCGGGCGGCTTCCACTGACGCGTTGAGCGCCAGCAGATTGGTCTGAAATGCTATTTTTTCGATGGCCTGCACAATAACAGAGGTTTCTTCGCTGGTTTGCTTAATCCCTTTCATCGCTTTTTTAGCCTCTTTCATCATCCCGAATGCTTCCATACCTACTGTATTCGTGCCTCCCAGCCTGCTCTTTAAATCCTCAATCACCTCTATGTAGCTGGTGTTTAAAGATTTGAGTTCTTCGGTTACGGAATAGGTTTCTTCAACTGCGGAAGCCTGAACCGACGTCCCTTCCGCCAAATGGCTGCTCGATTGCGAAATCTGGCCTGCGGCCTCCGCAAATTGCTCGGAAGTCTCCGACAGATTGGCAATCACCCGGTAAACCGGTCTTGTGATCGAACGCGCAAAATAAATGCCTAAGAACAGCGCAATAGCAAATCCAAACAAGGTCCCCCCCACGGCCGTCATTTGCATCCACCCGGCCTGCGTCATGGCAGAAGACGCCGCCTGTTCGGCCAGCTTCACATTCAGGTCCGACAGATTTTTCAGCCGCTCATGGCTTTCATCGAAAGCGGACAGGACTTCCGTTTGCATCAGTTGAAGCGCATCGTCTTGCCTGCCCTCCCGGACAAGCCCGATAAATGCCGCATCCGTCTTTAGCCAGGCTTCCCAGACCGGTTTGAACTTCTGCCAATCCGCATCCACCCCGGGCGGCCGTGACAAAGCATCATATTTTTCCCAGGCGGCCCGGACAACAGGCCAGGATTCCTCAATGTTTTTAAGCAGCCTTGTTTTTTCACTTTCCCGTGCGAACGTTTCAGGCACCATTAACGCCTGTTCCATGGCGAGGATATTTTGCTGCTGAGTCATCATCACAGCGATATTATAGCTTTCCGGGACGCGGTCATTCACAAATGATTTCAAATTCCCGCCAACGCTGAAAATACCGATCATGCCGACGAGTCCGCCAACAAAGAGGATTCCCGCCATGATGAGAAAGCCGCCGATCAATTTTACCCTGAGTTTCATCCGTTTCATGATCTGCCCTCCTCAATCAACGCCGGATTGGCCGTGGATTTTGAATCACCGATGCCGGGCGGCGAAAGATTTAAAGGGTCCGGCCTGCGGGAAGAAAGAGACAATGGCTTGCCGCCATTCGTTTCGCCAATAACACAGGCCAACTCTTGCACATACATTTTCATCGCTTCACATTGTGCGCTCATCTGCTGGGCGGCGGCCGCCGCCTCTTCAGCGCTGGCGGCATTGCCCTGAACCACGTGGTTGATTTCTTCCAT
>JAWOJC010000037.1:0-5045 GCA_046484315.1 Smithellaceae bacterium
GATCGGCCGATGCCAGAAGCGCGCCGCCGCCGCCCTTGGAAAAGCCCATGATCTGCAGGCGGGCCGTGTTGACCTTGCCTTTGATCGGATTGGGTCTGAAATAGCTGCCGGTTCTCGTGTTTTCGGATTTCAGCATGCTGATGCCCGCCTTGTGGGCCGTGGTCCAGGTGGAATTGGTACCGTAAATGTTATTCGGCGTCATTGCGAAGATGATGTACCCGTGAGTGACCAGATGATTGGCCAGCCAGGCCATGTCGCTGTAACGGTTGGTATAGCCGCCGGTGAGGGTGGTGGCCGCGAAGGGACCGGCGCCCGAGCAGGGGTACCAGACAGAAGCTGCCGCATAACCGCTGTTGGAAGGCGGGGTATAGGTGCACTTGGTAAACGATCCGGTCGAACCCGGATTAACCTGGGCCATCGCCATCGAAACGCAAAGAAACATCATTCCTGTTACAAAAAGCACAAGCAGACTTCTTTTCATCATAAAAAAATTCCTCCATTTTTTTGTTTTTTTACTTTCCATCATACTGGACTTCTCGTTTTGCACGACATGTGCCACGATCCGCAAAAATCATAAGTATATGTATTTATTTGTTTTATAATAATTGCATTTTCCCCCTATTGACCTGATCGCCTCATTATGTTTCATACATGTTTCACATGCCCGAGGCATGGGACAGATAGATGAAACATATATGAAACATTATTAATGACGTGCTTAAGAAAGAGGCATTATGGAAACATCACAGCCCCCGGAAACATCCGTCCGGAAGAAACTCGGCCACAGACTTTCCCCGCATGAGAAACATCAGCAGACCTACGAGCAATGGGAAAGATTCACGCAGGGACACAACGACATCGATACAAACATGGTTCCGTCCGACATTCTGGAGGCCTGGCGTCGCTGCCGTGACCGGAAGCTCGATCCCTTGAGCAAACCACAGCCCGATGTGGCCCGGGGGGAGGCCCTGGAAACACTGCTTGAAGAAAACAGATATTTGATTGAAACAAGCCGTCCCTTTCTAGACAAGCTCTACGAATTCGTTCGGCCGTCCGGATTCACTGTGGGGCTCTTCAATCATCAAGGGTACATCCTAAGTGTACGGCAGGAGGCGCAATATGAAAAATTCAACACGAAATTCAACTGGCTTCCCGGTACGCTCTGGAACGAGGCGACAGCAGGCAATCATTCTGTTTCTATGACACTGCATTTAAAAAAGCCGATACAGCTCTTCGGAACACAACACTACAAAAAGCGATTCCACGCCATCACAGCCTCCAGCGCGCCGATTTTAAGTCCGGACGGCACTGTCATCGGGGGGATCACGCTGACGGCTTTTTATATCGGCACAAATCCGCACACGCTGGGCGTTGCCGTGGCGGCGGCTCAGGCCATTGAAAATGAGCTCAGACTTCAAAAGGCGCTCACCGACTGCCGCGCCGCGTTCGACCGGACAGAGATTGCGGCCAGCCTGCAACGAGCCGTCATTTCAGCCATTCCGGAAGCCCTGATCACCATCAATGTCCAACAACAGATTTTCGTCATCAACGAACAGGCAAAGAAAATGTTTGGACTGACAGGCGAAACCGCGGAGGGACGCTTTTTGACCGGAATCTTCCCGGGAGAGGAAAACAGCGCTTTCATGGACTTCATTCTCAACCACGAAACCTTCGACGACGTTGAGCTGAGAATCAAATCCCTTAAAGGATCGGCGGATTACTCGGTCACCGGCAGCGCCATTCGATCTTCTTCCGGTAGCCTGCTGGGTAAGATTCTTGTCTTCGCGGGCAGTAAAAGAATCAAAAAGCTGGTGACCAGGATCATCGGCGCAAAAGCCAATTTCCGCTTCAAGGATATTTGCAGCCGTAATCCGCAGTTTCAGAAGGCGGTGGAGCAGGCATTTCATATTTCACAGAGCGCCTCGAACGTTTTGCTGCTGGGCGAAAGCGGAACGGGAAAAGACGTTTTCGCACAGTCCATCCACAATGCCAGCGCCCGGAAAAGCGGTCCTTATGTGGCGATCAACTGTGCGGCTATCCCGCGGGATTTGATGGCCAGCGAGTTATTCGGCTATTCCGAAGGCGCATTCACCGGTTCCCGCCGCGGCGGGAACCCCGGAAAGTTCGAGCTGGCCGACGGAGGCACGATCTTTCTTGACGAAATCGCTGAAATTCCTCTTGAAATTCAGGCGGTGCTGCTCCGGGTGCTTGAAGACAAGCAGGTGGTCCGCGTGGGCAGCGGCCGGATTCGCACGGTCGATGCCCGGATCATTTCAGCCACCAACAGAGACCTGATGGAAGAAGTGCGCAAAGGCGGATTCCGCAATGATTTATATTACCGCCTCAATGTCTTCAACATCCAGCTTTTGCCGCTTCGGGAACGGCCTGACGACATCCCTGTGCTGGTGGAGACATTTATCGCGAAGTACGCCGCCGCACTGGGAAAGAACATTGCCCGCATTGATGCCAAAGCCATGGATATCCTGATGCAGCACACCTGGCCGGGCAATGTCCGGGAACTGCAAAACGTCATCGAAAGAATGGTCAATTACGCGCCGGAAGATGAACTTTCGGCGGACCTGATTCCCCCGGAAATCATCCACAGCGGCCATCAGCGTCGTCGCACCATGGATTTGGAATCACCGGAAGATCAGGAACAAAAGATCATCCGCCACATGCTGGCTTTGAAATTCAAGAAAAATCAGATTGCCGAACGCCTCAACATTTCACGGACCACGCTGTTTCGAAAAATGCGCAAATACGGGTTAACGGAGATCGCCTGATGGTTGATGCGCATGGATTTTCTTTGCAGGCACGGCAATTTGTGATACGCACGCCGCAAACGGTTAAAAATGATGAATAAAAAATATCTTTCCGCTTATTTCCCGAACATGTCCCGCCGCAACTGGCAGGACTGGCGCTGGCAGTTTCAAAACCGCGTTACCTCCGTCAACCGGCTTGCCGAGATACTGCCCCGAACGATCTTAACCGGAAAAGAACTGCGCCGCGTGGTTTCCAGATACCCTCTGGCGATCACCCCCTATTACCTGTCCCTGATGACATCGGCCGATAAACAGGACGCTATCGCCCTGCAGTGCCTTCCGGATACCAAAGAAATTTCGGCCATGCCCGACTATCTTGCCGATCCGCTCAACGAAGATGGGCAGATGCCCGCGCCGAAACTGATCCATCGCTATCCGGACCGCGCGCTGGCTATGGTCACGCAGGTCTGCGCCACTTACTGCCGCCACTGCAACCGAAAACGTTTCTGGACAACCCCGAATGCCGGCTCCCTGAAGCACCGGATCGGCAAGATGGTCCGCTACATTGAGACATCCCCGCAAATCCGTGAAGTCATTCTTTCCGGCGGTGACCCGCTCACCTACGATGACGATCAGCTTGAGTTCATATTGTCTTCTTTTGCGGCTATCCCGCATGTGGAGGTTTTACGTATCGGCAGCCGGATTCCCGTGGTTTTACCCATGCGCATCACAAAAGAACTCTGCCGGATACTCAAACGCTATCGACCTGTGTGGTTCAATACACAGTTCAACCATCCGCAGGAAATCACGCTGGAGGCGACGCGCGCCTGCAACCGGCTTCAGGAGGCCGGCATTCCCGTCTCCAATCAGTCTGTCCTGCTCAAAGGCGTCAATGACTCGGTGGGCGTCATGCGGGAGCTGCTGCACGGACTTCAGAAAATTTCCATCCGGCCTTATTACCTTTTTCATTGCGAGCCGGTGCGGGGCTGCAGCCATTTCCGGTCAGATCTTCAATCCGGCCTGACGATGATGGAATACCTCCGGCTTTCATCATCGGGCCTGGCCCTGCCGCAATATGTGGCTGATCTGCCGGGAAGCGCGGGGAAAACGCCCATCCTCGCTCTGTCGCAAACCATCAAAAAGAATTTTGAGAAACATCAAGATTTTTTTGACAATTTTCAATAATTGGATTAGGAAGGGCGTCAAACCAATTCAGCCATTACCGGAAAACCGGTAACCAAGGAGATTAGCAGTTATGTACACAGCAAGTGATTTAAGAAAAGGCCTGCGTCTGAAAATCGACGGGGAACCCTACAGCATCGTTGAATTTAACTTTGTCAAACCCGGCAAGGGACAGGCGCTTTACCGCACGAAACTCAAAAACATGATCAACGGCAACCAGTTTGAACGAACCTTCCGCTCCGTCGACAACTTTGAAGCGGCTGATCTGGTCGAAAAGAAAATGCAGTATCTCTATAAGGAAGGCGAAAAGTACTGCTTCATGGACAATGAAAACTACGAGCAGGTGTATCTGACAGAAGAACAGGTCGGCGAAGCCGTTAATTTTCTTATCGACAATATCGAAGCGGATATTCTGCTGTTTGAAGACCGACCCATCGGCATCAGCCTGCCCAACTTCGTCGAACTCTACGTGACGGAAGCCGACCCCTGGGCCAAAGGCGACACAGTCTCGGGGGCGACCAAGCCCGTCAAAGTTCAAACCGGCTATACCATTTTGGTGCCCACCTTTGTTACCGAAGGCGAAAAAATCCGCATCGACACGCGCACCGGAGAATACATGACGCGCGTTAAAGGCTGATCCCTCTTCATGAGCATGCATCAGGACGACCTGTTTTATCTGGCGCGCAAGGCGGAGGCTCTCCGCCTGCGCGCCGGACTTCTTTCCGGCATCCGCCGCTTCTTTTCCGACCACGATTTTCTGGAAGTTGAAACCCCTGTGCGCATCCCCTCCCCTGCACCGGAAGAACATATTGAAGGCATCGAATCGGGAAACTGGTTTTTGCAAACCTCGCCTGAACTGTGTATGAAGCGTCTGCTTGCCGCAGGCTACCCGAAAATCTTCCAGATTTGCAAATGCTTCCGGGCCGATGAGCGTGGAGACCGGCATCTGCCGGAATTCACGCTGCTTGAGTGGTATGTGGCGGGCTTTGACTATCATCGCCTGATCCGGTGCCCTTCACCGAACCGGTGTCTGATGTCAGTCGGGCTTTCACGGCCGGCATTCTCTTTGCGCGGGGTTTACCCTGGACCTTTTTGGTTTCG
>JAWOJC010000050.1:0-2783 GCA_046484315.1 Smithellaceae bacterium
TCATCCGTGAGGATACGGATTTTGAAGAGATGCTGGCGGTCTGCCGGGAAATTGATGTGGACATCATTATCGGCAACAGCAAGGGCTATTATCTGGCGAAGAATCTTAACATCCCGCTTGTGCGCGCAGGATTTCCCATTCACGACCGCATCGGCGGGCAGAGAATTCTGCATATTGGCTACGAAGGCACCCAGCAGCTCTTCGACCGGATTGTCAACGTGCTGATGGAACACAAACAGGAAAAATCGTCGGTGGGCTACAGCTACATGTGAGGAGTAAAACAATGGATACAAACAATCATCCCTGCTTCAGTGAAGGAGCGCGGCACCGCACCGGGCGGATTCATCTGCCGGTTGCGCCGAAATGCAACATGCAGTGCAACTATTGCAACCGCGACTTCGAATGCGTTAATGAATCGCGTCCGGGGGTATCGACCGCCGTGCTGAAACCCCGCCAGGCGGCGGAGTATTTGGACGAAGTGCTCAAACACATCCCCAACATTGCGGTGGTGGGTATTGCCGGTCCCGGCGATCCGTTTGCCAATCCGCAAGAGACGATGGAAACGCTCAGGCTTGTTCGCGAACGACATCCGGAGCTGATGCTGTGCGTTGCCACCAACGGGCTGGAACTCGCAGGCTATGTGGATGACCTGGCCTCCCTCCGCGTCAGCCACATCACCGTGACAGTCAATGCGACGGATCCGATCGTCGGCGAAAAGATATATGCCTGGGCCAGAAAAAACCGCCGCGTGTACCGGGGGCCTGATGCGGCTCGCGTGATCATCGAGAGCCAGACGGACGCCATCGGCAGGCTCAAGGCCAAAGGCATGACGGTGAAAATCAACGCCGTCATTATCCCCGGCATTAACGACCATCACATCGAAGCCGTCGCCCGGGCAATGGCGGACATGAAGGCGGATATTTTCAACGCCATTCCGATGTATCACGTCGCGGGAACACCGTTTGCGGATATTGCGCCAATGCCCGCGGATAGTATTGCCGCGCTTCGCCTGGCCGCAGGCGTTTATCTACCGCAAATGGCGCATTGCAGCCGCTGCCGTGCGGATGCGGCAGGCCTTTTAGGGCAGGCGCAAAATGAGGAAATCCGCGACCTCCTGCGCCTGGCCGCTAAACCGAAGACAAGTGAGGCAAGGCCCTTGGTGGCCGTGGCCAGCCGGGAAGGCCTGTTTGTGAATCAGCATGTCGGCGAGGCATCCGGCTTATGGATTTTCGGACAAAAAAACGGCAAAGCCGAACTTGTTGACCGGCGGCCCGCACCCCTGGCGGGAGGAGGCGCTGACCGATGGGAGGCGCTGGCGCAATCGCTTGCCGATTGCAGCACGCTTCTGGCCTCGGGTGTCGGTTCGGGACCGCTTAAGCTTCTTGAGCAAAGCGGCCTTGACGTCGTTGTCATGGAGGGGCTGGCCAAAGAAGGCATTGAGGCGGTTTTGGAGGGACGCGATATTCCGAAGATCCTGCTCAAAACGGCGGGGCGCTGCGGCATCGGCAAACAATGCAGCGGAAGCGGCATGGGCTGCGGATGATCTTAACGACAAGGAGAATGAAAAATGCAAAAACCCAAACATCACATTTTTGTCTGCGCGAGCTTTCGCGCCTCGGGCGAGCCGCAGGGTGTCTGTCACAAGAAAGAATCTCTCGGCCTTCTGCAGTATATGGAGCAGGAAATTTCCGACCGGGGCATGGCCGGTGTGTCCGTATCGAGCACGGGCTGTCTCAAGGTGTGCGACCGGGGGCCGGCGATGGTGGTCTATCCGGAAAACTGGTGGTACGGCAAAATTGAAAATGAGTCAGCCGTCGATGAAATTCTCGACGCGCTGGAAGAAGGCAAAACAGCGGAAAAGTATCTGCTGTAGAAAGACAGGAATGTGCAAAATGGATTGGACGCCCCTGCTGGTTTCATTAAAGCTTGCCCTGGTCACAACAGCGGTTCTCACCGCAATCGCCGCGCCGCTGGCTTACGGTTTGGCTATGGCCCGTTTTCCGGGCAAGTCGCTTCTGGAGGCGTTTGTCAATCTGCCGATGGCGCTTCCACCCACGGTGATGGGTTTTTATCTGGTCATCCTGATGGGTCCCAAAGGGCCGATCGGCGGCGCGTGGGAAAGCGCAACGGGCGGATCGCTTTTGTTTACCTTTACCGGCATTGCCTGCGCGTTGGTTGTGTGCAGCCTGCCTTTTGCGCTGCAACCGATGAAGGCCGCTTTTTCGAAGATCGACCGAAGGCTTCTGGAAAGTTCATCCGTTCTCGGGCTCTCTGGAATCGCTACATTTTTCCGGGTGATTATTCCCAACAGCTTAAGCGGCATTGCCGCGTCGGCCATCCTTGTTTTTCTGCACACGCTGGGTGCGTTCGGCATCATCCTGATGGTGGGAGGGTCTGTGCCCGGTCGGACCAAAGTGGCTTCCATTGCCATTTACGAAGCAGTGGAAACCATGAATTATTCCGATGCCGCTCTGATGTCTTTTTGTCTGGTCGGAATCAGCTACTTTTTCCTGCTTGTGATCAACAAGCTCAACCGGCCGGAGGCCTGATATGGAACTCAACATCGACATCCGAAAAAGGCTGCGCGACTTTGACATCAACATCGCCTTTCGCTGCGCCGCTGAAGACCTGCTGGCGCTGGTCGGTCCGTCCGGCGGCGGGAAAACCACCATCATCCGCATGATCGCGGGGCTGGAAAGGCCGGATGACGGCCGCATCACTTTCGGGGATGAAGTCTGGTTTGATGGCGCGCGAAAGATTTTTATCCCGCCGCAGAAACGCCG
>JAWOJC010000068.1:0-6195 GCA_046484315.1 Smithellaceae bacterium
CCCCTGAACATGCTTATCTTTATTTGATTCGATTCTTAAATCATGGCCGGATAAAAGTCAATCTTTTGTGGCAGGTTCGCCTCTGAGGGCGCCCACGCGGGATGGATTATTTTTCTTAGCTTTTTGAGCATTCTGCGCTATAGAATGGATCAAACCGAAAACCCCGAGGAGCCGCATGGATACCTTCACCCTGGCCGCAACCAGTTTCACCATTGCCCTGTCTCTTTTGATTACGGGAAAAAACGATCAGCTGCAGCGGGCTTTCGCGGCGTTTTGCGCCTCCGTCTTCGTGTCACAGACCGGCGTTTTCCTGTCGGGCATTTTCTGGCCGGAATTCTGGCAATACGCGCAGTACATCGGCCTTTTGGCGGCCGCGCCTCTGGCGGTCTGGTTTTTCCTGCATCTGACACACAGCCGGTCCTATCTGACGCAGGGGTCCGTCGCCCTCACCACGCTGATCAGTGCGGCAGGCGTGTTTGTTTTGTTTACCCCCCTGACCGACTGGGTCCATTTTTCCGTGGCCCTGCTCAGTTATACCTATGCCGTGCTGGCCGTGTGCTACGCGGCCCTGTTTCGCCATGTGCGCAAACTGCCACCCAGCAGCGATAAAAGAAGATTGCGTTATTTGATCATCGCCTGTCCCGTGGCGTTTTTCATCTGCGGGCTGGATGTTCTGGGATATCTGGGGTTCGGCTTTCCGCCGATTTCAGGCTTGATTCTGGCGGCTTTGCTGTATCTTATTTTGCTGATCATCGCGTATCCGCAGCTCTCGGAGTTGCATGATTTCTTCGCCCGCGCGTTTGTGATTTTCATCAGCACCGTGACGGGTACGTTTATTTTTTATTTCACGGCCTTCTTTTTCAGCAACAGCCTGCCGTCCCTGCCCAGCGTGATCATGGCGTCCTTTCTGATTGTTATTGCCGTCACGCCGGTCAAGATGATTTTAAAAAAAATCTTCAGCTATTTTTATCCTGAAAGCAAAGATGTTTTTACGTCGCTGTATGAGTTCGACGAAAAGCTTGAGCGCGAAAAAGCAATGCTGCTGGCTGAAATGGCCCCGGTCTTCGCGCATGAAATCCGTAATCCGCTGGGATCCATCAAAGGCGCGGCGCAATACCTGCAATCCGAAGCGGTCACCGAGGAACAGCAGAAACTCTTCGATGTCATTATCGAAGAGGTCAACCGGCTCAACTCGGTGGTGAGTCAGTTTCTGGATTACGCACGCCCCTTCCAGATGAAACGCGCAAAAGAGCATATCAACGAGATCGTTAAAAAGGCCGTCTCCATCATCACCGCCAATCCGGCGGCCCGGAATACCGCCGTGGTTGAAGAATGCCAGAATCGTTTGCCCCAGGTCGATGTGGACGGTCAGCAGATTCTGCAGGTCCTTCTCAACATCGCCCTCAACGCTGTCGAAGCCATGCCCGACGGGGGGACGCTGACCCTGCGCACTTTCCTCATTGAAACGGATACGGGTTCCGCCGTGGGGATAACGATCCGCGACACAGGCGGCGGCATACCCGCAGACACACTGAAAAACATCTTCAAACCGTTTTTTACCACCAAGGAAAGAGGCGTTGGACTCGGGCTGGCGATCTGCCAGCGAATCATCCGCGAGCATGCGGGTGTGATCCGCGTCAAATCCATTCCCGGACAGGGCAGTGTCTTTTTCATCCGGTTCAACGCAGCCGAATAACAACAATCCCGCTTGATTTAAACGTAAACTTCTAATAGTTGAGGGTCATGGACAAAGTTTTAGTGGTGGACGACGAATTAAATATGCGCCTGGTGCTCTCAGCCATGCTGAAAAAGGAAGGCTACGACGTCGCTTCCGCGGCTGACGGCCATGAGGCCCTCCAGATTTTAGCAGCGGGACGCATCGCTGCGGTGGTGACGGATTTGAAAATGCCGCGGATCGACGGCATGGAGCTTTTGCGGCGTATGAGCGAGGAACATCCGGAAGTCCCGGTGGTGATGATCACCGCGCACGGCACGGTGGCCACAGCCGTTGAAGCTCTGAAAAAAGGCGCGCTGGACTATATTACGAAACCCTTTGAACTCGAAGAACTAAAAAGCGTTATCTCCAAAGCCGTGAAAACCCGAAACCTGAAGGACAATGAGCTTTATCTGCCACCGGAGGAAATCGAACGCACCGGCATCATCGGCACGAGCAAACCGACGCAGGACATTTTCGAGGCGATTCAGCGGGTGGCCCCCACGACCACCACCATTCTCATTACCGGTGAAACAGGCACAGGCAAAGAGCTGGTGGCGGAAGCGATTCACCGGAATTCACCCAGGAAAAACAACCCGCTCATCAAAATCAACTGCGCGGCCATCGCGGAAACGCTGATGGAAAGCGAATTGTTCGGCCACGAAAAAGGCGCCTTCACCGGTGCGGCGATCACCAAGCCGGGAAAATTTGAACTGGCCCACAAAGGCACTCTGTTTCTCGATGAGGTGGGTGAAATCCCCCGCGATATGCAGGTAAAACTGTTGCGTGTTCTTCAGGAGCAGGAATTTGAAAGGGTAGGCGGGCTCAAAACGATCAAGGTGGATGTCCGGATCATTGCCGCCACCAACAAAAATCTGCTCAAAAGCGTACAGGACGGAAGCTTTCGTGAGGATTTATATTACCGGCTCAATGTTTTTCCCATCAACGTGCCGCCGCTTCGGGAAAGAAAAGATGATATTCTGCCGCTGGTGGACTATTTCATCGAAAAATTCAACAAGAAACTGGACCTGGCCATCGGCGGGGCGGATGATGCTGTTCGGGAGATGCTTTTGCGCCATCCCTGGCCCGGCAATATCCGCGAGCTGGAAAACCTGATCGAACGCATGATGCTTCTGGCAAAAGGCGACAGGCTCTCCGCTGATGAAGTTCC
This sequence comes from Smithellaceae bacterium, assembly GCA_046484315.1. Taxonomy (GTDB): domain Bacteria; phylum Desulfobacterota; class Syntrophia; order Syntrophales; family Smithellaceae; genus UBA8904. The sequence goes on from JAWOJC010000068.1 coordinate 2,886, forward strand.
TTTGGAATTCCAGACAGCCCTGTCCGCAAACGCGGGAGGCGCCACGTCGGATGACGCCAAACCGTTTAAGGACGCCATGCGCGATCACATAGAAAATGTGGAAAAACAGATGATTCTCAAATATCTGGAAGAATCGGACTGGAACGTCACCCGGACGGCGAAGCTTCTGGGGTTGAGCCGCAAAGGGCTTCAGCTGAAAATGATCCGCTACGACCTTCGCAAATAAACGCCGTCATCGCGCCGACTCAGCTGACCTCTTTGGCCCTGGCGGGAAACAGGTAGTTTTCCGTCTCCAGGTAGGGAAATATTGCGTTGAATGCCTTGACGACATCGGGATCGAAATGCGTGCCGGCGTTGGACAAGATTTCCTGCTTGGCCTGCAATGAACTAAACGCCTTGCGGTAGGGCCGATCGGTCGTCAACGCGTCGTAAACATCCGCCACCGCGATAATGCGCGCACCCAGCGGAATGTCCCCCTGAGCCGCCTTGTAGTATCCGCTCCCGTCATATTTTTCGTGATGATGCAAAATGATCGGCAGGATGTCGCCTACGGTTTCCCCCAACGGTTCGAGCATGTTGACGGCCAGCCACGCATGCTGGCGCATTTTCACCTTTTCCTGCACGGTCAGATCCGTAACCTTCTGCAAGACGGCCTCGCTGACGCCGATTTTTCCCAGGTCGTGCAAGAGCGCGGCCACCCGGATATTTTCGATTTCAAAGGGATTGAGCCTCATCTGCCGGGCAATCATCTCCGCGATGATCGACACCCGGTGCGAATGGCTTTGCGTGTAATTGTCCGCCGACTCGATCACCATGGACAGCATTTCGATAATGCCGCTGTAGGTTCGCTGCAGTTCCTTTCTGGCTTCTTCTTTCTTATCGTAGAGAATCCCCATGCAGTAACCGGTAAAAACCAGGAAAAGGCCCCACGTGGCCAGATCGAGCCATTTGTAAAAATGCGCGTTTGCGGTGGCCTGCAGCGCGAAACTTTGCGGAAAGGCCCAGGCCACGATTAAAATAATGGCGACGGAAAGTGTCGAGGAAATAATCGCATAACGTTTGCCGAAGTAATAGGCGCCCAGCAGCACCGGCAGGTAGAAAACATTTAAAAACGCCCGCTGGTTCACGATAAAGAAGTAGATAAAGCCCGCCATGGCCACCAGTAAAAGAAGGATGACCAGTTCCTTATCAATATTGATTTTTCTTTCGGTAAGACGGCGTTGCACAAAATGTCCTTTTCGGCAATGTCTCGGATCCCTGCATCAGCAATGCTGAAAAGTTATATGCGAGCCTTTGGGCGGATGTCAATAGGTAGTTTTACAATGAATGCGCGCCCGGGTCGGTCATGCGGCCGATTGAACCGGAACCTCTAAAGGGTGTCGGGCCACGATGGTTTCTCATCGAGGGCCTTGCGAACGGCCGCAGCCAGATCCCGCCTGGCCACCGGCTTGAATAGAAAAGACCGGATGCCCATGGCCCTGGCCTTGTCACTGTCCATGTAATCACTGTAGCCGCTGCACAGGATGATCGCCTGATCCGGCCTGAGGCGAAGCGCTTCGCGGGCCAGCTCGCCGCCCGAAAGCTGCGGCATGGTCATATCCGTAATGATCAGGTCGAACGCTTCAGGATTCCGTCGGTATAGCTGCAGCGCGTGCGAGCTCTCCAGGCAGGCGGTGACATGGTAACCCAGGGCGGTTAGTATTTGTTCACCCAGCTCCACAAGCGTTTTTTCATCATCGACAAACAGAATCCTTTCCCCGCGCCCCTGAGCAATGACCTCTGCAATGTCAGGACCGGCCTTAACCGCAAAAGCCGTTTCCGCCGGCAGATAAACGGAAAACGTGGTCCCCCGGCCGGGCAGGCTCGATACAGTCACCGCGCCGTCATGGTTTTTAACAATGCCATACACCACAGACAGGCCCAGACCGGTTCCCTGACCGATTTCTTTCGTCGTGAAAAAGGGGTCGAAAATGCGTTCAATAATCCCCGGGTCCATCCCCGGCCCCGTGTCGGAAAAATTCATCCGGACATAGGCCCCCGCAGACAGACCCGGTTTTTCCGACAGGGACGCTGCGATATCCTCCCGGGACAAGGTAACCTCAAGCACGCCGCCTTTTTCACCCATGGCCTGCACGGCGTTGGTGCAGATATTCATGATCACCTGATGCATCTGGATCGCGTCGGCATGGACCAACAGTGCCGCGGCAGGCAGATTGGTCCGGATATCGATATTGGCCGGAATGGTCGCCCGAATCAGCTTCAGCGCCTCTTCGACGATAATCCGCAGGTCCAGTTTCTTTTTATCGTGCTCGGAGCGGCGGCCGAAAACCAGAATCTGACTGACAAGATGCTTGGCCCGTTCGGCGGCGGTCAGAACACCATCCATATATTTCTTGCGGACGTCGTCTTTTTTTTCACCGTTGGCCATTTCAGCATAACCGATAATGGCCGCCAGAATATTATTAAAATCATGAGCGATGCCTCCGGCCAGCGTGCCGATGGCTTCCATTTTCTGCGCCTCGAAAAGCTGCCGCTCAAGTTTCAGGCGCTCTGCTTCCGCCTGTCTGCGCTCAGTGACATCCCGCGCGACAAACAAAACACCGGACGGTTTTCCTTCCTGCGTGACAAGCTGAGAACGCACGTCAAGGTAATACATGTGACCTTCGGCATCGACGAGGGGCCAGTCAAAGGAAATAATGCTGCCCTCGCCCGCGCGGCGGCGCATCATCATATCTTCCTGTCTGGCGCGGTCTTCGGGCGGGGTGAAATCGCTGAGCTTCAAGCCGACGGGATCGACGCCCTTGAGAAAATCGCTGACGGCCTTGTTGGCAAAGGTAATATTGTGATTCAGATCCGTGATGATAATAAAATCATGGGCTATCTCAGCCACCATCTGGTAGCGCGCGTTGCTTTGCTCGAGCGCTTCTTTGGCTTTTTTCTGCTCTGTGATGTCACGGATAATATGCACAACGCCGACGAGTTCGCCTGCCTGTGACTTGACGGGATCCGCTATGACAAACAGCACGCGGTCGTCCAGCGCCAGCTCCATGGTTTCCCGCGCCGCGCTTTGCCGCAGACGAACCAGCGGACAGTGTTCGATATGCGTTTTTGTTTGATGAACGATCTCGAAGCACTTTCGCCCCTTGAGCGCTTTGATGTCCTGACCGCAAAATTCGGCAAAGGCCTGGTTGTATTGCGTCACGGTCCCGTCCAAACTCAACAGGGCCACGGGATCAAGCATCGCGTCAAAGGTGGTGCGCCACTTGTGGCTGGCCGAGAGCAATGCCAGATCGGCCTGCTTGCGTTCGGT
>JAWOJC010000324.1:0-11959 GCA_046484315.1 Smithellaceae bacterium
TTGCGCGTCACGGGCACGTCCATTAAAGACTACGGTCTGTTTGAACTCAACGAAGCGTTCGCGTCTCAGGCCATGGCCTGTCTCAGAGAACTCAATATTCCCTGGGATGTAACCAACGTCAACGGGTCGGCCATTTCCATCGGGCATCCCATCGGCTGCTCCGGGGCGCGCATCGTCCTGGCGCTGGCCAATGAAATGAAGCGCCGCAATGTGAGCCTGGGGATGGCGTCTTTGTGCATCGGCGGCGGCATGGGCATGGCGTTGGCCATCGAAGCAATGTAAAATCAGCAGCAGGGAGCGGGTGGCCGTTCCCTGCTTTTTCCCCCGGAAGGACCATTCCCTCCATGCCGCATCAGACCGTCAACGGCATTCAAATTTATTATGAAGAACATGGGCAGGGTGAGCCGCTTGTCTTAATCAACGGCCTGGCTTTTCCGATGGATTTGTGGTTTGCGCAAATCGAGGCGCTATCTAAAGATTTCCGGGTGATCGCGCTGGACAACCGCGGGATTGGCAGGAGCGATAAGCCGGACTGCCCATACTCGGTGGCCATGATGGCTTCCGATACGGTGGCGCTGCTTTCCAAACTGGGGATCGGGAAAGCCCACATCGCGGGGCTTTCGATGGGCGGTTTTATCGGTCAGGAAATTTCCCTGTCCTATCCCGAGCGGGTGAATAAACTGGTTCTGATGGCAACCTGCATGGGCGGGTCCCGGGCGGGAGCGCTGGGCAGTCCTTTCTGGGAGAAAGCGGCGGCAGCCATTGCCGGCAAATCTGCCCGGGAGGCTTATCGAATCGATTTAACCCTGATGTCTTCGCCGGGCTTTGCCGAAGCGCATCCCGACCTTATGGATCAGGCCGTGGCCTTGCGGATGAAAAACCCGCAGCCCCTGCATGCCTTTTTAAGACAGCTCAATGCCTGCCAAATCTTTGATGTGACGAGCCGTGCCGAGAAGATTTTCCAGCCGACCCTGATTATTCTGGGGCAGGATGACCCGCTTTTTCCGATGCCTCTGGCCGATGATTTCCGAAAAGCGCTGCCCGCGGCGAAAATGCTTGTTTACGAAAATTGCGGCCACGCGATTCTTCTGGAAAAGCCGGATCAGTTAAGTGCCGACATCCGCGAGTTTTTAAAATAACAGGCACAGCCTAATCTTTGATTTTCGCAATCACCTTTGCCAATTCTTTCTTGTATTCAAAGTTGCCCAGTCTGGCGATCATGACACGTTGAGCCTGCGGCGAGCCCGCGCCGTGCATCGATTCCGTCCGGTAGCCCACCGCGCCTGTGCCCAGCGTCAGATTTTCGATGAGTCTCAACACCCGCATTCTGGCCTCCGTCGGGATGGAGGGGATACCCTTGAAATATTTATCCACGTAATGGCCGATTTCCGGATGGCGGTAGTCTTTCTCTGAAGGGAGAGTGACCATGAGACCGCCGGCGATATCTTCGGCACTCCTTGCAATATCGTAAGTAAAGCGTGTCACATTGTGTTTGCAGACATTGGCGAGCATCTGGTCGATCTGATAAGCGCCCGACGCGGTTTTCCAGCCTTCGGTCGAACAAGCCAGGGCGCTCGAATAAATCGTTTCATTAAGATGCGTCATTTCGACGAGCTTGTCGCGCACATGCGAGGCTCTGGCCACGCCGCAGTAATCGGCGGACAGGGCTGTCGCGCCGATGAGCACGTCGCCCACGCCCACTTTGCAGGCGTAGCTGGGACGGTGATGGCCGGAGAAACGCTCCACCATCATACCGACAAACGCAGTCTCCCCGTTCATGAAGATGCGCTCGTTGGGGACAAAGACATTGTCGAAGACGACCAGCGCTTCATGGCCGCCGAACATACTGTTGCCGACATCGATTTCGGTGCCTTCCATTTTCCTCGTGTCACAGGATTGCCGCCCGAAAATCATGACAATGCCCGGCGCGTCCGTCGGGACGGCGAAGCTTACGGCATAATCTTTGTCTTTTTCCTGCATGGCAATGGTCGGCATGACGAGCACCTCGTGGGAATTGACGATGCCGGTCTGATGGGCCTTCGCGCCGCGCACGATGATGCCGTCAGGTCGCCTTTCGACGACATGCAAATACAAATCGGGATCCTGCTGCTGGTGGGGTGCAAGGGAGCGGTCGCCTTTGGGGTCGGTCATGGCGCCGTCCACGACCAGGTTTTCGTCCTGAACCCGCAGCAGAAATTTTTTGAAATTCTCATGATAGGTCGTGCCGTGCTGCTCGTCAATTTCAAACGAGGTGCTGTAGACGGAATTGATCGCGTCCATGCCCACGCAGCGCTGAAAACAGCAGGCGGTTTTCTGTCCCAGCATGCGTTGACGGCGGACTTTTTTGACCAGGTCTTCCACCGAGGAATACACGTGGGTAAACCGGTTTATTTTCTTGCCGGTCAAGTGAGATGTCGCCGTCATCAAGTCTTCATACTGCGTGTCTCGGGCCAGTTCGTAGGTCAATGCCACCGCGTTCATCGACGGGATGATGATCGGATGGTCCACAGGCGAGGTAATTTTTTCTCCGAACATCCAGACGTTTAATTTCAATTTTCTCAGGCTTTCAACATAATCCTGTTTTGTTTTAATGGTCATGGCGATTTTCTCCCTTCCGGTTTTAAGGTTTATCCTTCTTTGCAATGATCAGCAATAGACCCAGTGCATATTAAGCCTAAGTCCCGGCGGAACTCAACTGATTTTACGCTCATCCCGCCGCTTTGCATGAACGGATTCCGTTTGCCCCTGTATTTTTTTGATTGACATCCTTATTCTTTTCTGGCAGTTTCCACTTCAAATCGTATCTCGTCATTTTGTCGCTTTCCCGGGTGTTGGACAGGTAACGTGTGACAGGTAAAAAATCACCCTATGAAAAATAGATCGCTTCTTGATCATCCGACCACCTCCCCGTCAAATTTTTCTTAAACCGGATTCGTGTCCGGTGAGCAAGAGCGTTGCAGGCATCATCCGTTGCACTATATTGAACGAAGCCCGGCTATGGACACATGGGGGAAGACAGCCTCATCATGATTAAGGATACGATACGTGAATAAAAAGCATGATCCGGCGGCAAGTGAGCAGGCGCGCTTAGCTGAAATTGAATATCACAGAAGGCAAAATGCGCCAATCGCGCTGTTCAGCCTCCCCTCCGTGTTTTTGTATGCCGGTTTTTATTTCTACCTGTCCCACTATTTTCAGTTCTCCCTTTTCGCGTTGATGTCGGCCAATATCATCATCGGGCTCATTATCGGTCACCGCTTAACCAACATCGAGCAGCTGACTGTACTCAAACGGGTCACGACAGGGATCACGTTTGGGCTTCTGGCCACAAACCTGCTGACGGGACTCTGGGATCCGGAAATATATTACGTGGTGTTGCCCTGGATTCTTCTGTATCCATTGGGCGCCATCATTTTTTTCGGCAGGCGTCCGGGGTTCTTCACCGCCATCATTTTCTGTATTCTGGCAATGATATTTTTTGTGATCAACGACATGCCTCCCTTAACCGAGATACCGGTTCAGATGTTCAAATTCAACGTCATGGTTGTTTTGTTCACCATTTTGCTGATTTCTCTGATCTACGAAAAAACGCGCATGAAAATTCAGGACGAGCTGGCCATCTCGCAAAATGAATACCGGCTGGCCGAGCAGCGCCAGCGGGAAACCAATGTCGAACTGCAGCAGGAAATTGAACGCCGCAAGCTGTCTGAAAAGGCGCTGGTGGAAAGCGAAATGCATTACCGCGCCCTTTTTGAAGAATCCACTGTGGCGCTTTGGGAGGAAAACTGGTCACAGGTGAAACGCTACCTCGACGAATTGCCGCCGGACGCTCAGACGGACCTGGCTTTGCACTTTAAGAGTCATCCTGCCGCGCTGGATGATTGTCTGCCGCTGATGCGCGTCAAAGCCGTCAACCGTGCCACACTCAAACTCTACGGCGCGGATTCTCAGTCTACCTTGTTTAGAAATCTGGACCGCATTTTGTCGCCGGATGATGAAGGTTTTATCTTGAAACGCATCCTGGCGCTGTATGAATCCGGCCGATATGACGCAGAGGTGACGGGGAAAACGCTGCAGGGGAAAAAACTTCATCTGCTGGTGAACAGCACGCTTCCGGCAGGCTATGAGGCATCGTGGGAAAAAGTCTACAGCTCTGTTTATGATGTGACCGAGCGCGTCATGATGGCGGAATCCCAAAAGCGTGTGGATCAGCAACTGCAAAACGCGCGGCAGATTCAGGCCATAGCGACGCTGGCCGGCGGTATTGCGCACCAGTTCAATAATGCTCTGGCGGTGATTTACGGCAGCCTGGATTTGCTGGAGATGCAGGCGCAGGGCAACGTGGAAAGCAGGCGTTTTTTAGCGTCGCTGAAAACATCAGCCAGCCGGATGAGCAGGCTCACGGATCAATTGCTGGCGTATGCTGAAGGCGGCAAATACCTGCCGCAGGAATTTTCCATCAACAGTCTGGTTGATGATGTGGTGAATTCTAAAATATCGATGCGCGATTCATCGATTACGCTCAACACCCGACTCGATGATCATGCGCCTATGATCAGCGGCGATATCACACAGATCAAGATGGTGCTTGAAGCTGTTCTGTCCAATTCCTTCGAGGCTTTGAATCAGGGCGGAGAAGTCACAATAACGACCGGCCATCAGATGATTGACGTGTCTCCGGACGGGTTGGAAGCGAAAATGGAGCCGGGTTTATACGCGATTGTCCGCGTTGAGGATAATGGTGTCGGCATGAAAGAAGAAATCATCCAGCGGATCTTTGAGCCATTTTTTACCACCAAGATTCACGGGCGGGGTCTGGGCATGGCTGCTGCTTTCGGCATTGTGCGAAATCATGACGGCATGATTACTGTCGAATCCGAGCCGGGCCGGGGCTCCAGAGTGTTGATCTATCTGCCCGGTGTGGAGACGCAGAAAAAAAGCATGAACTCTATGTAATAAAAAGGGCGGCCTTCTTTCGATGACCGCCCTTCCCGCTTACCTTTTCGTTTCTGTAAATTTTAGCCTACTTTCTTAAGTCTGCCGGTTTTTTGTAGCGCTTCGGGTCAACCCATTTTGCCACATACGGTTCATTTGCGGGGCAGGACTCATGCAGATAGGCAATCTTGCCGCCTTCCTGAAACTGAATGATTAACTGATAGTAATAGCCGGGCAAATCATTGTAGGGATTGTTCGGGTCCACCCTCACGCGGGAATGGTAAAAGGGTTTGACTTTCTTGGTTTCATATTTCATTTTGCCCAACGAATAGACGGTTTCCACATCTTCCATCGCCTTGATCAGCGTGTTGATGTTATCCGTTCCCTTGGCCCTTTCGATGGCCGCCTTGAAATGATAAATGTCGGCGTAGGCGATATGCACGTGAATCTGCATGGGAATTTTGCGCGCATGTGCTTTTTTGACCAGCGGGATGGTTTTCTCGGTCAGCGGAATCTCGTCGAGATCCGTATACGAGCTGACCGTCCCCAGTGCTTTGCCACCCGTCATTCTCCAGAAATCTTTGGTCTGGGCGACGCCGCCGTAGAAATTGACCTGGATGTCACGGGCCGCGGAATCAGACCATTGCTTCGCGAAAGATTCCGTGTCGGTAAACCACGAGCTGATGAAGAAGATCAAATCGGCATCGGCTTTCTTGATGTCCTGGAGAATCGGCAGATACATTGTGCCGCGGGGTTTGACCGCTTTGCTGTAGACCACTTCGAGGCCGCATTCCTGAGCCATTTTTTCCCAGGTGGGTAAATTTACATAATCAATGCCTTTGCGCCATTCGGTTGTCCAGGCCAGGTCTTCCCATAAAAAAGCGATCTTCTTGACGCCCATATATTCCGGCATGGTTTTGCAGAAGAAATACTTCGTTTGTCCGTAATGCGCCGGTTCCGGATCCCAGTCGCGGAAGCAATGATTGTACTTGGGTGCCTCGTCGAGGATGCGCGCTGTAAGTTCTGAACCCATCGGCCCGTTGAAAACCAGAATATGCGGATACTGTTTTGCCAGCATGCCGGAAGCTTCCTGCACGGCCAGGCATATTTCGGATCGGCCTTCCACGGAGATAAACTTGGCCTTGTCCTCGATGACGAGCTTGCGAAACGCTTCGACCGATAAAGACGTATCGCCCTTGTTGTCCATGACCACATACTTGACCGGCCGTCCCAGAATGCCGCCGGCAGCGTTGATTTCTTCGACCGCCATTTTCTGGATGTCCATGCACGGCCGGGTGCCGGGGGAGGCCACCATTCCGATATAGCCGATCACAAACGGCTCCCCTTTGGGCTGTGCCTGTGACATGGACGGCGCGCCGATGACGGCCGCAACCAGCAGCATCAAGGCCGCCAAAACAACCACGTGAAACCTGCTTGTTCGCTTCATCATGCTTTCCCTCCTCTAAAATATAAAACCATGCTTCGATCAAATGTTGAACGGATATTTGATCCTTCTAATCGCTCAGATATTTGTTTCTGATATAATCATTGTCCCCGCCGATTTCGCTCGACACCCATTTAACCCGGGGGGGGGATTCGGACATTTTTATAAAGTTGGCGCTGATGGTGTATTTTCCGAGATGCTTATCCTCCACTTCCTGAAAGGCTTTGCGAACCTGCCATTGTTTGTTGGTCATCGCCTCCTCCGGTGTCATAAGCTTCATGACAATCGGCACCCCGCCGCCTCTCCATTTGGAGCGGGCGGACTTTTTGCTGTAACGAAGCGCCATCATCACCAGTTCATCGGCCGTATACTGTAAGGTTTTTTCTTCGATGATCTTGTGCAGATGGAGCGCCTGCTCCAGAATATCGGGAATGCGGTCGGAAGAATAGCGCCAGTCGTCTTCCTGTTCCCAAAGCCCCAGCACCTTAAGCAGGGCGCGGAAATCATGGTCGCGGGGCGCGGCAATGGCCACAAATCCGTCTTTGCATTTCCAGTGTCCGTAAGGATACAAAATGAAATCCAGCACGCCGATGCGGGGACGCGCTTTTTCCCAGGTAAAGCCGATGCTGGCCGGAATGCCGACCATGGAAGAATAAGCATCCATGCCCGCCACGTCCACCATCTGGCCCTGTCCCGTATTCTGTCGGTGAATCAGAGCCACCGTGCCGCCGAGGGCGGCAGAGAGCCCTGAAATATACCAGCCCGCCCACATGCCGCCCCGAAGCGGCCAGTTGTGCGGTTCTGGCTCATTGGGGGTTCCTCCCATCTGGGCGGGAAGGCCCGAGCCGGCCTGAGAGGTGATATCCGTGTCCGGCATTTTCGCGCATGCCCTGGCTTTTTCCGTGTATTGTCCATAGGCGGAAAGTGCGATGTAAATCAGACTGGGATTGTCCGTGGAGAGTTGGCGGTAGCCGATTCCCCAGCTGTCCATATCGCCGGGTGCGAAGCTTTCAATGACCACAGCCGCCTTTTTGGCAAGTCTGGCAAAGATCTTTCTATCTTCGGCATTGTTCTTCACGTCGAGTGTCATATAGCGCTTGTTGCGTCCTTCAAACATGAAAGGAATTCCCACCCCCTGGACGGCCACACCGAAGGGCGTGATCTGACGCGCCGGATCTCCCTCGGGCGGCTCAATTTTGATCACTTCCGCGCCGAATTCCGCGAGAAAACTCGCGCAGATGATGCCCGCGAAATTGGCCGAACTCAAATCAAGCACTAAAACGTCATCGAGCACTTCCGGTTTTCCTTCGGCATTCATAATTTCGGCGAGCATTTTTCCGCGATCACCGCCCTTGCCGCCATGTCGGGTATAAACTTCTTCCTTGGGGCTCATTTGCTAACCTCTTTTCCGTAGTTATAAATGGGATCCTCGCTCAGATTGTAATACACGGGGGGTTTGAGTCCCGGCCGGTCGTCAAAAGTGCCGATGACTTTTTTCTTCTCAAGCTTTTCAATGGCCTCTTCGGACAGATTCAAAAACTTTTTCAGCACCACGCGATTGTGGTAGCCCAGCGGACGCGCGAGCCATTTGGTGCGCGACGGCGTTTTGCTCAACTGGGCGGAGGGGCCGGCAATCACCAGATCACCGTACATATCGTCTTTGAACAGCACCACGCTGCCCCTCTGTCTGCGCCATGCATCGTAGGCAATGGTATAGTCATCCGCCACCGCTGCCGCCGGGAAATGCTTCTCATCCGCCAAGGCTATAATTTCGTCGCAGGATTTCGTTCCTATCCATTGAGCGGCCATTTCCGTCAGCGCCTTTGCGTTTTCAGGTTTCAGCCGTTCCAGTGTGTCGGTAAAACGCGGATCCGAAGCCAGTTCGGGTTTTCCCATGGCCTGGGTGAAGTTTTTAAACTGTTCGCCCGTCGCACAGGCCAGTGCGAGAAATTGATCATCCGAGGTTTTAAAGATAGAGGCAGGCACCATGGTGGGATCCGTGTTGCCTGTGCGTCCGATGGCTTCGTTTGTGACCGAGTGGTAAGTATAATGAAACAGCATGCGCATCAGGCCCTCGGTTTGCGCCATGTCAATGTATTGCCCCTTGCCTGTCTTATTGCGATGGTAAATGGCCATCAAAACCGCGAGGGCGGCAAAGTTGCCGGGCACAAAGTCGCCCACGTAATCCGGTAGTTTGTAATATCGATCCGTATCCGGATAGCCGTTGAGGGTGAGCACGCCGCTGGCGCTCTGGGCCAGCAGATCCCAGCCCGGAAAATAGCGCATCGGTCCGAACTGTCCGTAAGTCGAACAGCTCAGAAAAATAATATTCGGGTTGATCTTGGATATTTTTTCATAACCGATGTTCCAGGCGTCCGCGGTGCCGGGTGCGAAATTTTCAATGACCACGTCCGCGTCCTCCGCCATTTTGTAAATCAATTCCTTGGACTCTTTGAGCGCCAGATTGACGGAAAGAAAATACTTGTTTTTGGTGATGTTGTGCCAGATGGGGTTGGAGTGCTTCCAGTATTTTCCCCAGTAGGTTGCCGGCCGCCACAAGTCTCCGTAGAAGGGCAGCTCCAGCTTGATGACTTCCGCGCCGTAATCCGCGAGCATTCTTGCGGCAATCGGACCAAAGATCACGTGAGAAAAATCCAGCACCCGGATGCCCTTGAGCGCCTCGGGTTTTTGGCCTGCTTCAGCGGGATTAAAAAGCTTTGCCGTATAAGAAAAATAATCTTCCATTGCTATCTCCCTAAATATGCCTTTTTCACCAGATTGTTCTTCATCAGATCTTTTCCGCTTCCTTCGAGAACGATTCTTCCTTCCTGAATAATGTAGCCCCGGTCGGCCAGCTGCAGGGCCCGGAGCGCGTTTTGCTCGGTGAGCAGGATAGTCAGGCCGGAGGCGCGCAGTTTTCCCAATGTTTCATAAAGTTCGTCGACGATCCGCGGGGCAAGCCCGATGGAGGGTTCATCCACCATCAGCAGTTGCGGATTGGCCATCAACCCCCGCCCGATTTTCAGCATCTGCTGCTCACCGCCGGAGAGGAGCCGCGCCGACATATTGCATCTTTCGTTGAGGATCGGAAAAAGGCTGTACACATATTGTATCGTTTGCTTTCGTTTGGGCCAGGATGATTTCCGGTAAGCTCCCAGCAAAAGATTTTCCTTGATGGTCATATAAGGAAAGCTTTTCATGCCTTCCGGAACCTGCACAATGCCGCGATTGACAATTTTATGCGACGGCAGTCCCTGGATGGCTTCATCGCGAAAGATGACTCTGCCGCTGGTGGGTTTCATCAGGCCCTGGATCACATTGAGGATCGAACTTTTTCCGGTTCCGTTGGATCCCAGGATGGTCACGATTTCCGATTGACGGACATTGAAACTGACGCCGTTGAGCGCCGGAATGACGCCGTAAGACGCGCTCAGATCACTCACTTCAAGCATATTCCCTCCAGCCTCTGCCCAGATACGCTTCGATGACTTCATCATTGTTGACTACTTCATCCGGCGTGCCTTCCGCCAGTTTGGCGCCGTAGTTGATCGCGACAATCCGGTCGGCCGCTTCCATCAGCACCGCCATGACATGCTCAATCCAGAAAATGGTGACACCGAATTCCTCTTTGGCTTTTCGAATCATTTTAATGGCGTTTTTGGCTTCACCGGGATTTAATCCGGCCATGACTTCATCAATAAACAGCAGCTGCGGCGTTGTGGCCAGCGCACGGGCCAGCTCAAGCATTCTGAGTTCATAGAAGGTCAGATCGCGTGCCAGAATATTGCGTTTGCTGAAGAGTCCCACAAATTCCAGGTAATGCGTCGCGTCGTACATCGCGTCTTGAAAGCTCTGGTTGACTCTCTTTTTGCCGGAAATGGAACTGGCCAGAACACTGGTTAGCGCGGTCAGTTCCGGGAAAGGACGGGGAATCTGATATGTGCGGGCCAGACCCATGTGTGCTCTTTGATGCGGCTTCAGATGGGTAATGTCCACGCCGTTCATTTTGATCTCACCCCCATCCGCGTTGATATAGCCGGTGAGACAATTCACAACGGTTGATTTGCCAGCCCCGTTGGGGCCGATAAACCCGAGCGTTTCGCCTTTGTGCACATCGAACGAAACATCGTTGACCGCCACGATGCCGCCGAAGCGTTTGACCAGATGGCGAACCGAAATTAATGGAGCCATGGCTTACCTCCGCACATGAATGGTTGGCAAATATTCGCGATAACGGCGCTTGCGATAAAGGCCGAATAAACCTTCCGGAAGCACAAACAGCAAAACCAGCAGAATAATGGGGAACAGCAGGGGCTGAATCGGGCCCATATAGCGAATCATCAGCATCTCCAGGAAGGCGATGAAATAACCACCGACCACGCAGCCGAACACCTGGGCGCGTCCGCCGATCATCAGCACGAGCAGAATCTTCAGCATAAACGTCAGTGGCAGATACGTGATGCCGGCAAATGAACTGAAATAGTGAGCGTAAAACCATCCGATAATGCCCACCAGGGTTGCGGCGGCGACAAAGGCCACAATTTTAACCTTATTGATATTGATACCAATGGAATGGGCGACGTCTTCATCATCGTTGATCGCCGCCATAATCAGCCCGTAACGGGATTTCAGCACTTTGTTGATAACCCAGAGATAGCTGAACATGATGGCCGTGGAGAGATAGCCGATTAGAAGAAAATTGTTTCTGGCGTTGCCTGTGTCCAAAAGCGGCACGATGCCGAAAAGACCGGTGTCGCCTTTAAAAATATCTGTGTAGATGAACGTCACTTCCAGAAAAACCAGCGGCAAAAGCAGCGTCAGTAAAACGTAGTAAAGTCCCCGCGCCATGATCACCAGCGGGCTGAACAAAAGCGCCGCGACCATCGACATCAGAATGGCAAAAGGCAATGTGGTCAAAGGCCCCCATCCGTAAGCGATGCTCAAAAGCGCCGCGGTATACCCCCCCACGCCGATGTAGAATTGCGGGCCGAAGTTCATGCGTCCTGTGCCGATGGTCATGAGCGCCAGAGGCATCGCGATGGCAGCGTAGATGTTGGCCGATATCATCGTGTTGATCAGACCGGGGCTGAGAAAATAAGCAAAAACAGGGGCAATCACCAAAGCAGCCGCCCACAGCAGCGTGTTGCGCCAGTAGCGGGGTTCGAGCGTCCATTCCCACTTCTTGGTGCCAAGGCGGATGACGATTCGGTCTCGCTTTAATTCCATTTCTACCATAGCGATTCACTCCTTGCTAATCCTTGGGGTCGAACGACCAAAACGACCATAACGAGAATAAACGCCGACAAATTCATAAAGCGCGGCTCTCCAATAACAAAACAGACAATGGCGTGCACAAATCCGATTATAAAACTGGCCATGATGGTACCTTTAATATTCCCCAAGCCGCCCAGAACGGAGACAAGGATTGCGGTAGTCATGTAATACCAGCCCATTTGGGGCTCAAGCGACCAGACCGGCGCTGTAAGAAGCGTACCGATGATAACAGGCAAAAGGACGATCATCATCGTGAACATATAGAGCCTCTCAACGTTAATGCCGACGATCTTCGAGGAATAGATG
>JAWOJC010000085.1:0-3842 GCA_046484315.1 Smithellaceae bacterium
TTTCCACTTCGGCGGTGCCCATGCGGTGACCGGACACGTTGATGACGTCATCGATACGACCGGTAATCTGGTAGTAACCGTCTTTGTTGCGGCGGCAACCGTCGCCGGTTACATAGTAGCCGGGGAACTGTTCAAAATAGGTTTCCTGGAAGCGCTTGGGATCGCCATAAACGCCTCTCATGATGCCGGGCCACGGTACTTTGATGCACAGAGCGCCGGAAGCGACGGTGTCGGTAAATTCCTTGCCTTCGTCATCGACCAGCACGGGCTGTACGCCGAAGAAGGGCAGGGTGGCCATGCCGGGTTTGATTTCAATAGCGCCGGGCAGCGGGGTGATCAGGATGCCGCCGGTTTCAGTCTGCCACCAGGTGTCCACGATCGGGCATTCGCCGCGGCCGATGACATTATAGTACCAGTTCCAGGCTTCGGGGTTGATCGGCTCACCGACGGTGCCCAAGGTGCGAAGGCTGGAAAGATCGCAGCTCTTCACGAACGTATCGCCTTCTTTGGCAATGGCGCGAATCGCAGTCGGAGCCGTATAAAAGATGTTGACCTTGTATTTTTCAACCACCTGCCAGAAACGGCTGTAGGTCGGGTAGTTGGGAACGCCTTCAAACATAACGGACGTTGCGCCGTTACAGAGAGGCCCGTAAAGAATGTAGGTGTGACCGGTGACCCAGCCCAGGTCGGCGGTGCACCAATACATGTCGCCCTCATGATAATCGAAAACGATCTTGTGGGTATAGGAGCCGTATACGAGGTAACCGCCCGTGGTGTGCATAACGCCCTTGGGCTGTCCGGTGGAGCCGGAAGTATAAAGGATGAACAGAGGATCTTCGGCATCCATCCATTCCGGTTCACATACTGCATCGACTTTGGCCATTTCTTCATGATACCATTTGTCGCGGCCGGCCGTCATATCGCACTTGATCTTATCGCCAACACGGTTGACGACGATCACGCTTTTAATGGAGGGGCAGGATTTTAATGCTTCATCAGCGATGGACTTCTGGGGGACAGCCTTGTTGCCACGGAACGTGCCGTCGCAAACCACCAGCACTTTGCCGTCGCAGTTGACAATTCTGTCTCTGAGAGCGTCGGCGCTGAATCCGCCGAAGACGATACCGTGAATGGCGCCGATGCGCGAGCAGGCCAGAGCGGCGATGCCAAGTTCGGGAACCATCGGCATATAAAGAATAACGCGGTCGCCCTTCTGGACGCCCTGAGCCTTCAGAACATTGGCGAATTTGCAGACTTCTTCATGCAGCTGCTTATAGGTAATGGCTCTTTCTTCGCCCGGTTCGTTGCCTTCCCACTGGATGGCAACCTGATTGGCGCGTTTTTCAAGATGACGGTCCAAGCAGTTGTAGGAAACGTTCAGCTTTCCGCCTTCGAAAAATTTAACATAGATCGGACCCTTTTTGATGTCAAAGTTGTAGTCCATCACCTTGTCCCACTTCTTGAACCAGGTCACCTGCTGCTCGGCGATTTCCGCCCAGAAGGCTTCCGGCTCCGCCACCGAACGCTTCCAAAGTTTGTCGTAAGCCTCTCTGCCGCTGATCCAGGCTTTCGCTTTCGCCTTTTCCGGGATCGGGTATATTTCCTTTAATTGTACCTTTGCATCCGCCATGTAAGTATTCCTCCTAAGTTTAAAGTTTTTATATTCTAACGTTTCATCAACGTTTCGCCATCATCATAGGATCTAGATCAATAACCGGGATTGAGCCTGCAAACACGAGCACTGTCGGCACGCTTAAGGCGCAAGCAATGAGTAACTGACTCACGGGAATGGAAACCTGAACCACCGTCTGTGAGTACTTGGAAATATCTATTACCTTAAGCCGCATCGCGCATCGGAAAGTCCGCCTGCGTCAATTTTATTATATGAATCAACTGCCTGCCCCTGGTACGCCACCTTGATGCGGGGCACTCCCTTTTCTAAGAAGAGAGGCACAATGAATGTATCGAATCTCACTGATTTATGAACATGAGGTCATTATTTGACCGCAAGTCAATCTATCCTTGCGAACTCACCTACCTTAATATGAACCTCATGTCAAGAAATATTTGGCCAGCGGCGCGGGTCTCGCTTCGACACGGACATCCTTCGAATATTTAAGAAAAATATATGATTTTCCGCCTCAAGAAACCAAGTGGCCGCCACCCCGGAAAACAGCAGCAGATGCCGACTATTCTGTCTCTTGTTTTTCGTGTCGCAAACGCTTTTTCAGCCCGTCTGTCAGACGCCTGGTTTTCCCATCCTCCGTGATTTTGTTTCTCGCCGCATCCGTCACATAAAAAACATCACAAGCCTGATCGTTGCGCGTGGACAATTTTGCGGCAACAATGTTAATCCGGTTTTCAAAGAAGCACCGGGCAATCCGATGCAGAAGACCGAAATTGTCCGCCGTAGAGATCTCGACGATCGTCGCGGCGGCGGAATCCTGATTGTTGATGCGAACCGTGACCGCCGTCTGGCCTGCAATTGCCCGTACCAGCGGCAGCGGATATTTTTTTAATCTGTCTTGCACCAGCGTGTCGGCGTCCGTGTGCGCACCGGCGATCAACCGCCATTTGCGGCGGATGTTCTCCATACGCTTCTGCGGCGCAATGCGCGGTTTTTCCGGCGCTTCAAGATAAAAAACGTCCCGGATTCCGCCCGCAGGCGAGGAGTGAATTTTCGCGCTTAAAATATTATACCCTTCTGACGTGATACACCCGATCATATCGCTTAAGAATCCGACCCGGTCGCGGGCGCACACCGTCAAACGCTCAAATCCCGCAAACAACACTTGTTGTAAAACGATGTCTTCTTCGGACAAAGGCACACAATTTTCAGTCTCTGCAAACCCGTCGGATTCCAAATTTTGGCGCACAGGAGCATCTTCGCGACGACACCTTCCCTCGCGCAACAGACCAACCAGACGGTCATATATTTCATCCAGCTGATAGGCTTTCCATCCGCTCCAGGTATGATGTCCCACGCTGCGGATATCCACGATGGTTAAAAGATAGAGGAGGTTGAGCGTATCAACGTCGCCGACATCCGCCGCAAAGACAGTCAGATTATGGTTATCAAAATCGCGCAGCAGGGAAAGATCGGACAAATCCAGATGATGACGCACCAGAAAACGGATCCGGGCAATCTGGTCGTCGGAAAGACCGAGGCGCAAGGCTATGGCCTCAGCCATCACCGCGCCATTTTGTGCATGATCGCCCGGCATAGCCTTGCCGATGTCATGGAGTAAAACAGCCAGACGTAAAAGACGTTTGTCGGTCAGCTCCGCATAAAGAGAGCGGATTTTCGGATCCTCGTCCTGAATCAGGTCGTCACAGGCACAAACTGCCAGTAGTGTATGCTGATCGACTGTGAACTCGTGATACGAATCATACTCAACTTTGCAGGTCAGTGAGGAAAAAGGCGGTATCATCCTGGACAAAAGACCCGTTTCATGCATTAAAAGAAAGGTCGGGCCGACACGCCCGGGCCAGGCCAGAATTTCATTAAACAGGTTCCCGGCACGCGCGGATTTGAACTCGCCTGCGGGCATCGCCTCCAGACTGTGACGAATCAAATTTCTCAGCTCTACACTCAAAGTTCCCTGACAGGCCAGCGACTGCTTGAATACAGTTAAAACCGCTTCCGGATGGCTCAGGTGCAGCGCCCTGCGACTGCCGGGAAATATGATGCCGTCAAGCAGGGCGATGCCGGGACCAATGTCCACACGACTCATCCGACGACGGACATCCCGCCAGATGCTTTTTCCGGACAGATCCTTTTCCAGAAAAGACAAAAGCGACAGTCGGATGTCCCGAACCGTTTTGAAAAATTTTTCCAGAAG
>JAWOJC010000112.1:0-3424 GCA_046484315.1 Smithellaceae bacterium
TTGGGGGAAAGCGGCACGGGCAAGGATCTTTTCGCGCAGGCCATTCACAACGCGGGCGCAAGAAAAAGCGGTCCCTATGTGGCCATCAATTGCGCCTCAATACCCCGCGACTTGATTGCCAGTGAGCTGTTCGGTCATTCGGAAGGGGCTTTCACAGGATCGCGCCGCGGCGGGAACACCGGCAAACTGGAGCTCGCCGACGGCGGTACGATCTTTTTTGATGAAATCGCGGAAACGTCGCTGGAATTCCAGACGGTTTTGTTGCGGGTGGTGGAAGAAAAGGCCATCGTCCGCGTCGGCGGCACGAGTACGCGCCCGGTGGATGTCCGCATCATCGCGGCCACCAATAAAAATCTCATCGAAGAAATAAAAAAAGGATCCTTTCGCAGCGATTTATATTATCGTTTGAATGTATTTTCCATTGAAACCGTTCCGCTTCGCGACCGGCGCGATGATGTTCCCATTCTGATCGAACGCTTCATTCAGAAATACGGCGCGATGATGGGCAAAAAAATCGTGCGCGTAGACGATGCCGTCATCGACATTCTGGAAAATTATCCCTGGCCGGGAAACATCCGAGAACTCCAGAATATCATTGAAAGAATGATGAATGTCGCGCAGACCCCGGAGCTGACGAAGGATCTGATCCCTCATGAAATCGCCCACTGGCGTTATAAGGAGACAAGCAGCCCGGCGCTCCCGACGCGCCAGGAACATGAAAAGGAAATGATCATCAACATGATGAAAATGGACATTCCCCGCAACAAGATCGCGGAAAAGATGAATATGGCCAGAAGCACTTTATATCGAAAACTCAAGGAATACGGTCTGGAGTAATTCCCGATCTATCCGTTCAGATAACGGGGACTGGCCGTACCGGCATTTCGCCGGCGTTTCTCACCCGTATTATTTTTTCATAAAATCCCCCCCGACCTCACAGCGGTTTGATCGCAAAGCAGCGACGCCTTCCTCCGCATTCATTTCAAAGACTTAAGTTTTTCGAACGTTTAGTCGATATAGCCAATCGAAAGCGCCGCAGGAGAGACAAGCAGGCACACCCGAAAGGGCAATAAAAGAGGAAACCCACCGTAATCGCATGATATTTCAGAAGCGAATAAACAAGGAGTCATCACATGTCCAGTATGTTCAATAATCTAAAATTAGCCAAGAAAATGTTGATCGCGCCGATTATCGTTCTTTTTTTTCTTCTGGTTCTGGCTGCGGGAATTTACATCAGTCTGTCAATGCAGAAAAACGCATTGGGCGACATCTACAACAACCGGTTTAAACAGTATCAAAATAGCGCAAAAATACTCAATGACATCACAGGCGTGCAGGGGAATCTCTCCCGTATTCTCAACTGGATCAAAGTAAATTACGATCCGGCATCTGTCCAAAAAGCAATCACGGAACAAAAAACACTATTGGAAGAAGACGCGCAACTCGTCAAAAAAATTCTGGAATCGAATAACCTGATAGAAGATGAAAGGAAATCATTCCAATCCGCCCTGGATAATTTACTGGAATACCAGAAAGGCGTTCAGGGCGTTTTAGACATGTCCGCTGTAGATGTCAATATGGCTATTCAGCTCATGTCCATGACAGACAGCAAGCATGCTGAATTGACATCGTTTCTCCAAAAATTACTGACGTTGGAAGACAAGCTCAGCAAGGAACGCTATGACGAGGCGGTTTCGTCCATTAATCTAACCATGATGATTTTCTTTCTTGTTGTCGCGGTGGCGGTCCTGCTTTCGTTTGTTGTCACAATCGTGATCGTTCGGCTGGTTTTAAAACCGATTCGTCAAACCATTGATGTGGTGAGCCAGCTGGCCGAGGGTGATCTGACGCAGAAAATACACCTCGAAAGCACCGATGAAATCGGCAAACTGGTGGAATCCGTCAATGTCATGCGCGACAAAATGAACGCAGCCGTAGGACATGCCCTCGAAATATCGGCGGTTCTCACGGATTCGGCATCGCAGGAAGCAGCGGCGATTGAAGAAACATCCGCATCGCTCGATGAAATCGCCTCGATGACACGACAAAATGCATCCAACACCCAGGCCGCCAATCAACTGATGCTCTCTGCGCAAGATGCTATTAAGAAAGCCAATGAATCGATGGGCGGTTTGACAAAATCCATGAAAGACATCGCCAAAGCCAGCGAGCAAACACAGAAAGTCGTTAAAAGTATTGATGAAATTGCATTCCAGACAAATCTGCTGGCCCTAAACGCTTCGGTGGAAGCGGCTCGGGCGGGCGAAGCAGGTGCAGGATTTGCCGTGGTCGCCGATGAAGTGCGCAACCTCGCCATGCGAGCCACTGAGTCCGCCAAAGGTTCGTCCGATCTGATCGGCGATATCGTCAACAAAGTGAAGAATGGCGAAAGCCTGGTGGATATAACCAGCACAGCGTTTAACCAGGTCACAGACAGCTCAAGTAAAGTGGTCGAACTCATGAGCGAAATTGCAGCAGCGTCCACCGAACAGTCGCAGGGCGTGGATCAAGTCAACAAAGCCATCGCCGAAATGAATATTTCGACCCAGCAGACGGCAGGCAATGCGGAAAGCCTGGCAAGCGTCATGTCCGTATTTAAAACCCGGCGGGAAGACGAAGAGACTTCGGACGTCTTCCAGGCCGCCAAAACGTCCGTCGTCCACCCCGGGAAGGATAAGCGCACAGCGTTGATCGGGATGCGCAGGCAATAGACTCAGAACGTAGAAGTTAAGGGTAACCTTACCCTTAAAAATACAAAACAATCGCAAACAGCAACAAGGAGGAACCCGTACAATGAGAAAGATGATCGTTTTAGCAACCGTCACCCTGGCCGCCATCGTATTAATGGCAGGCGCGGCCGCAGCCCAGGGAAAAGTGGCCACCCCCGCGCAGGCCAAGGAAATGTACAGCAAGATCGTGGCCTACACAAAACAGGTGGGTTGTGAAAAGGCTTTTGCCGAATTCAACAATCCCGCTTCGTCGTGGAACGCGACCTACAGCAATGTTTACGCAAGCGCCGGCGACTGGGATGGCATTACGCTGGTCCAGGGCAGATACCCCATTATGGTCGGACAGAACCATCTGGGGCTTAAAGACGCCGACGGCAAACCCTTTATCCAGGAAGCCATAGAAAAATGTAAAAAGTCAGGATCGGCCGTCCATTCCTATAAGTGGATGGTTACAAAAACCAACACGATTGAAGATCGAACCATGATGGTTGAGGTCATTGATTGCAATGGCAAAAAGGTTGATGTCGGCATCAGTTATGAGGGGAAATTATAGGCCCTCGCGCTGAACCGTTTAACTGTATAACGAAGACCCTGGCATGACGGCAAGCACTCCGGCAGTCAGGGTTTTTGTTATGCCTCTTCCCGCATCCGAGACGAAACAAGACGCATTTGCCTTTTGACACTTTCTGACCAAC
>JAWOJC010000116.1:0-7361 GCA_046484315.1 Smithellaceae bacterium
GCTTTATTGTTTTCCAGAACGTCGGCTTTGAATCCCGGGATGCCTTCTTCCCGGGCCGTGCGGATCAGAAGATTGAACAGATAGGTGGAAATGCCTCTGCCCTGATAATGCTCGTCCACGATGAACGCGGTATCCGCGAAGGAATCGACCTGCGAACGGACGTACCTGCTCTCGCCGATGATTTTTTCCACGCCGGATTCATCGATGATGGCCACAATGGACATGGTATGACGGTAATCCACGTTGACATATTCCTGCATCTTTTTGTGCGGCATGGTTTTAATCGGGCTGAAATACCGGTAATAGACGGCCTGGTCTGAAAACCGGTAAAAAAGACGACGCATTTCGTCTTCGTCGGACGGTTTGATGGCCCTGAACCGGACCGTCATGCCGTCTTTAAATGTGTGGGAACACGCGATTTTTTCCGGGTAAAGGTAGCCGTATTCGGCAAAATAAATCTGATCGGCGTAAATCATCTTTGCTTCTTTGGCCTGCCGGACCAGATCGGCGCGGTCGTCGGGATGGGCGATTTCGATGAGCGCCTGCGCCCGTTCGCGCAGCGTTTTACCCATCAGATAGGCCACGCCGTATTCCGTGGCCACCAGGTCCATCGATTCCCGGTTGGTGAATTGAAAAGGATACTTGTCGACGGATAGCAGGATATTGGGATGACCCTGGCGGTTGCGGCTGGGCAGGGCGAAAATGGTTCGGCCGTTTTTTGACAGCAGTGCGCCCATGATTAGTTCCGCGACATTGCCGGGGCCGGCGGTCACATTGCCTTTGCCGGTATGCAGGGCGACATCGCCGGTCAAATCGACTTTACGCGCCGGGAAAATGGAAACCATATTGTCGTTAAGACCGATGGTGCGGGGATCCATGACGATATCCTGCGGCTGGAATTCCACCAGCGGATTCAAATCCAGCCATTCCATCAAGTCCTTTGTACCGATGACATAGGACGCGCAGGACTTACCCCGAAAAACGCCTTTTTTGCGGTTGGTCACGGCGCCGCTTTTAACCAGATCCATCAAGGCGTCAGTGAAAAAAGGCGAATGCACGCCCAGGTCTTTTTTGATGGCCAACGTTCTGGCCAACGCCTCATAGAGAGGTCCGATCCCGTAAGAGATGCAGCAGCCGTTTTCCACGACGGAAGCCACATTGGCCGCGATTTTCAGATAAATGTCCTGTAGCGGCCAGCGTGCCACATAATAGGGGGGTTCAGTCGCTTCGACCAGAAAATGGAAGTCATCCATGTTGACCAGCGTGTCGCCCATCGTCCGGGGAATTTCCGAATTGATTTCTCCGACAATGATCCGTGCCGATTCCATGGCCTGACGTTCCGCGGATGCTCCGACCAGGTAGGAATACCCGTTGTCGTCCGGAGGGGTTACCTGAATGAAGGCCACGTCAATGTTAATCGCACCGGTTTTGAAGAGCCAGGGAATACGGGAAAAGCGGCTGGGAATCAAATCCACCCGGCCCGCGCTGATGGAGTCGGAGGCGATCCAGCCGGAAAAAAAGGTTTTTAAACGGAATTTGCGCGCGTAGCGCTCGTCGATGGCGACTGCGTCACCGAGGCTCACCAGCTGAATCAGTTCAAGATCCTGAAGGTTGTACTGTGTGGACTCCATCAGATGCCGGACGAGCGTGCGCGGTTCGGCCATGCCGGTGCCCAGAAAAATACTCATGCCCGGTTCAATCTTTGACAAGACCTGTACGGGGGAAACGATTTTGTTTTTCCACATAGGCTTTAACTTTTTTCTTGATTCAGCGCCTAAACCAGCCGCAGGCTCCTTTGGTGGTGCTTTCTTCCGGCCGCAAAGGTTGCCGCTCAGAATGCGTCGTATCGAGGTTTTCTTTTTTATCGTCATGTTTATGCCGTCAGTCGAACAATTCTCTGTCCCGGCGGTACCAGTAGTTTGGAATCATGCGATACATCAATCTGGAGAAAGGGCCTATATATTCATTCTTTCGCTTGTCAAACTGGCAGGCCTGAATGATCATGTCTTTAATCGCGCTTTTGTTTCCGCCCTTATTGAAAATTTTATAGGCACAGGAGAAAAGCGGAGAGTACATGTTCTTTTTTTCCAGATATTTATAGACGTTGCGGATCGTGTTGGGCCCTTCCGGCGTGCCGTCGATTTTTCCGAGGACGCGCAGGTTGGTTTCGATGGGGTTGCCCGTATAAAGATCATAGAAATATTTTCCGTAGCGGTAATTCTTGCTGGCGAGAGATGAAATGGTGACATACATGTCCCCTACGCCTGCCTGTGAGTGAAACGCCTGAAAACTTCCACCCAGAAGTCGGGAGAGCGAGCGGATCTCAACGCCGGAACGGGCGAAAATGGTTCCGGGAATGGAATCTCCCAGATCCAGGGAATCGGTCAGGCCTTTGATGTTGGCCACGATGTTCTTCAACGCGCCGCAGGCCTCAACACCGATTTTGTCAAAATTATAGTAGGCGTTCATTTCCTTGCGGTTAAACATCAACAGATGATCGCGAATGATATTGGCGGTTCGGCGATTTCCGGCGACGGTCACACAGACCGGTTTCCCGAGCGCGATGTCCACGTCAAAAAACGGCCCGCCGATACACGCGACCTGATATTTGTGTTCCAGATTATAAAGATGATTATGAATCAATTGCGAGGGTGTGATCAGTTCCGTGGATATTTCATCGGAGATCAGG
Organism: Smithellaceae bacterium; assembly: GCA_046484315.1. GTDB lineage: Bacteria > Desulfobacterota > Syntrophia > Syntrophales > Smithellaceae > UBA8904. The sequence goes on from JAWOJC010000116.1 coordinate 2,690, forward strand.
CCCTTGATCGGTGAAATCAGACACGTGTCGCCGGCTTTTTTATCGATCATCGGTTTGAGGTAGTTGAGCAGATCCGGCAGGCGGTTCATGGTGACCGCCAGGATAATAAAATCGTTATTTTCGACGATATGTTCCAGGTCGTTGGTGGCGTAAACCTTTGGCGCCAGACGGGGAACCTGATCCATGCCGCCCAGACGGTTGGCCAGATCTTCGGTTAAATGGATGGGGTTGAGATGGTCGCGGTTGATGGCCTTGCAGACATCCGAATTGTGGTAATAGATGGCCACACGCTTATTGTCGCGTCCCAGTTTATAGGCAAAAGACGTCCCCAGGCGTCCAGGACCGATGATGGCGACTCGTGTTGTATCTAAGCTGGCAACAATCATGAAGGATACTCTTCGTCTCAAATTTTGCACTTTATTACATGATAAAGCTCTCGACTGTCAAACCCTAATAGGCTTTTGCTGAAAAGTAAAACCAAATTAACGGCCGATGCCGCTTTTTAATTGCAATATCCCTTTGGATTGTTTAAAAAATAATGTAATCTTTCTTTAATAAAAGAGGACGTATCCGATGGTGAAAAAGACAATTTTCCGGCTGACGGTGATGCTCCTGTTGCTGTGGTGTTTCCCGGAGGTTGCTTTGGCGGAAAAGAAGCCTCCGGATCGTGCGGACGCTCCGGCGACAGGTCAGCGCTTTGGCGCCGTTCGCAACGAGCGCGGGACTCTGTGGGTGTCCACGGGGCACCAATACGGAAACGTCACCTATCAGATCGGCGGACGGGTCAACGACTACGCTCATGGTCTTTCCTGGGATCAGACCTTTCCCACCAGCGAATTGACCTGGCCTTTGAACACCGTGACGGGGCAAATTGGCGCGGAATTGCGTTTGGGGAGAAGAGGGGAACTGCGCGCATTCTATCAGAGGAATCTCACCGGTCATCTCGGCGGGAAAGTGGAAGATTCCGACTGGCTGACCCAAACGATGATACCGGACATTTATTCGGAAAGCGAAACGGATTTTGAGGGCATGACGCTGGACGCGGGCGGGCGCTTCTGGTTTCTGGATCGGCGCTTCAACGGGGATGCCTTTCTGGCCTTGGGTATCGGAGCCGGCCTGATGTATCAGAACTTCAAATGGGAAGCTCGTAACCTTGATCAGTGGTATCCGACCCGTCCTGAATGGGGACATGATTATGTTGCCGGTCCCATCTTCACTTACCAAACCAAAGTGTGGATGCCTTATGCCGAGATCGTTATAAAATCGAAAGTCCGACGGTTTGATTTTGCGGCTTCCGTCAGCGCCTCACCCTGGATGCAGATACAGGATAAAGACAATCATCTCCTGCGGGCCTTTATCGCGAAGGCCGATACGGAAGGTTTCGGGGTGAAAATGGCCATGGAGGGGAACTACCATTTTACGCCGCGATGGTTTGCTGGCCTGCGTTTTAATCTCTTGCTTTTTGAAACAAAAGGTGTTTCGACAACCATCGGATACGCTGGCGCTTCCGCCGGAGACTATTATGACATTGAAGAGAAAATAACGTCTTTTCAGCTCGACACGATGCTGACGGCGGGGTTCAGATTCTAAAATAGGTGGGAAATAAAAAAGCGGGAGAATGCATGACAAAAAATAAAACAACGGTTCCCGAAGAAGTCACGCAGACCTATGCCAACGGTGCTCTCAAAGAAACGAAATTCATCCGCGAGGGAAGGATCGAAGGGGAATACACCTCCTATTTCCAAAACGGTCAGATCATGGCGCAGATCCACTATTCGGCCGGGAGGAAGAACGGCGAAGCAATCACCTACTACGCCGACGGTCAGCTGCGGGAAAAGTCCCATTTTCTCAACGACCGTCTGCACGGGGAATATCTTTCTTATTTTGAAAACGGTCATCTTCGCGAAGAAGAGCATTATAAAAACGGGAAACTCGACGGGCAGTACCGCCGTTATTTCAAAACCGGGGAACTGCGCGAGGAAGAACATTTCAAGGACGGAAAATTCAACGGAGACTATGTCTGTTATTATAAAACCGGACAAATTAAAGAGAAAGGCGCCTTTGTGAGCGACAAGCGCGAAGGCGACTATATTGCCTATTATAGAAGCGGAAAAATCAGAGAAAACGCGGTGTATAAAAACGACAAACCCGTGGGAAAATTCCAAAGCTTTCTTGAAAGCGGCGGCGTTTCGGATGACGAAGGTCTGGAAGACACCGACTCGAAGCGGGTTTGGGAAGAGAAGGACATTGCCGGTTTGCTGTCCGATCTGAGTCATTTTGAAAAAAAGAATAAATAATCGCATCTGAAATATGTTGGGAGGTTGCCATGGTAAATCAGATCCTGATTCCGGTTGACGGATCATCCAACAGCTCTATTGCCCTGGAGTACGGTCTTTACATCGCTCCGAAGTTCAACGCCTCACTCATCGGTCTGCACGTGGTCGATATTTATCTGATTCAGGGACCGGTCCTGACCGACATTTCCGGCGCGGTGGGGATGCCGCCCTATGACGGGTTTTTTGAAGCCGTCGAAACATCGTTAAACGAAAAAGCCGAAGCCATCCTGAAGGATTTCAAAATTCGCAGCGGTGAGGCCGGTGTTGTCTGTGATGTAAAAAAAAGCATCGGTAAAATTTCGGACGTCATCATTGAAGAAGCGCAGGAGGCGGACTGGATCGTGATGGCGAAAAAAGGCGAGCACTTTCATTTAAAAGAGGGAGGGTTGCTCGGCTCTGTGGCTGAGGGGGTCATCCGTAAATCCGGTAAGCCGGTTTTGATTACCCCGGAGCGTTTCATCGAGATAGAAAGCATGGGGCTGGCCTTTGACGGAAGTGAGCCGGCCCAAAAAGCCCTGGCGTTGTCGTTGGCCATTTCCAAACAGGCTCACTGGCCTCTCAGTGTGATTATGGTTAATCTGGACGAGAGCCGGGCAGCGGAATTTACCACGTCCGTTGAGGATGCCGCGCAGGAAAAAAATGTCGATTGCGAAGTGATTCAACTGTCAGGCAAAGAACCTGAAGCCATCCTCAACTTCATCAACCAGGGATCCATCGAGCTGATGGTGATGGGCGCTTACGGGCATAACCGCCTGCGGCAACTGCTGCTAGGCAGCACGACGTCGCAAGTGATTTCCAAAAGCCCTGTGCCCGTGTTGCTCACACGCTAAGGGTGGTTTTAAAGAGGGGTGTCTTTTACCAGGTCTCGAAGCGAATCGAGCAGATCGTAGCGGGTCAGGTCATATTGAATCGGCGTGACGGTGACATAACCCGCGGCCAGCGCGCCAACGTCTGTGTCCATACTCTGCTCGCCTGTGACTTTTTCTCCGGTCATCCAGTAATAGACATTGTCCCGCGGGTCTGATCGCTTTTCAAAAGATTCGATCACCCGGATTCTGCCCTGGCGAACCACCGCGATCCCCCGTATTTGATCTTCGGGAAGGCAAGGCACGTTGACATTGAGCGTACTGCCTCGAAGCGTGGTGTTTGCGGCGACGAGACGCACAATGTTCCGGGTTACGCGGGCGGCGAAGGAAAAATCAGCTTCCTTATGGCTGTCGAGGGAAACGGCAATAGAGGTGACGCCCATCATGGCTGCCTCCGTCGCGGCGGAAACTGTTCCTGAATAGATCACGTTATTCCCGCAATTGGATCCGCGGTTAATGCCGGAAACCACCATGTCCGGAGGGGTGCCGGCCAGTTCCCGGATGCCGATCTTGACGCAGTCCGCAGGCGTGCCGCACACGGCATATCCGAGAAACGTGCCGCCCTTGACGGCACGTCGTACCGTCAGGGGGCGAAAAAGGGTGATGGCGTGTCCCACGGCGCTTTGTTCTATTTCCGGCGCGACAATCAGACATTCCGTTTCCTGCGACAGCGCTTCATAGAGAGCGCCGAGGCCCCGCGCATAAATTCCGTCATCATTGGTCAGTAAAAGCTTCATTTTTGCACCTGATCCATCACATTACCTGACCTGCTCAATTTTCCCGCGTATGACCTGAAGGATGAAAGGGGTTTTCTGCGCGATCCGGTTGCCGGCAAAAGAGATGATGCCGGAGGCTCCTCGATAGCGGTCCACGGTCAGCAGTGCTTCGACAAATTCCTCGCGCGTCTGAATTTCCCGGTCTTCGAGCACGCTTAAAACGATTTCCATCGTGTCATAGGCCAGGGCTTCGACGTTGCCCGGTTCCCGGGTGTATTCCACATAATAGACGTCGATAAAATCATTGGTTTCCCGCAGAAAACTGTTGACGGAAAAGCTGTCCGCAAAGATCGCGCCCTCCAGGTATTCGGCGTTTTTTTTCAGCAGGTCGGGTGAATGCCACAGGCTGGTGCCCACAAGCTTGATGCCGGTGACGTCATAAAAGGCGAGTTGCGAGGCGATCATCTGAACCCGAAAGTGAGAGTCCGGGATAAACAGGGCTTCAAAAGGCATCGGGATGGCGATTTTTTCTTCCGGCTCCGCTTCCGGGAATTTCCTGGAGTGGAGCTTTCTTTTAGCTGCATCTCTTCTGGACAGCGTAATGCGGTTATTGGTGATCTTATTGATTTGCTCGGTGAAATCTGTCTGGTTTTTGCTGTAGAAGACTGCCTGATCGACCTTGCCGCCAATTTTCTCAAGTTCGCTCCGGAAAACAGCGGTCATTTCCGTGCCGTATTCGTCATCCGGATAAAGG
>JAWOJC010000144.1:0-2512 GCA_046484315.1 Smithellaceae bacterium
TGAAGCGACGCAGAAGGGATTGTTCAAAGACGAGATTCTGCCGATTGAAGCGGATGTGCCGCAGGAAGACGGCTCGATCAAAAAGATGCTTGTGGACAGGGATCAGGGTATCCGGCCTTCCACCACCATGGAAACGCTCGCCAAGCTCGAACCGGTTTTCATCAAAGACGAAAAAGGCACAGTCACCGCCGGCAACTCCAGCCAGACCAACGACGCGGCAGCCTGTCTTGTGGTTGCCAGTAAGGAGGCGTGTGAAAAACTTGGCCTCAAGCCCAAAATGAAACTGGTGGGCTACGCGGTGGTCGGTGTCGATCCGGCCTACATGGGCGTCGGACCGGCTTTTGCCATTCCCAGGGCGCTTGCCAACGCCGGACTTAAAAAAGAAGACATCGGCCTGTGGGAAGTAAACGAAGCCTTTGCCTCACAGGCGGTTTACTGCACCAAAGAACTGGGGATCCGCCACCATAAGCTGCTTAATCCCAAAGGCAGCGGCATCTCGCTTGGCCATCCGCTGGGCTGCACGGGAGCTCGAATCGCTACGACCATCATGCACGAAATGCCTTTCTACGGCGTCAAATACGCGGTGGAAAGCATGTGCATCGGCCACGGCCAGGGCGCAGCGGCGATCTGGGAGTGGGTGGGGAAGTAGGCCGGAGGTTCAACGAGAAAATACTGAAGCGGCTTTGGTGTAGCTAAATGAAAGACACGATGCAATACATTGATCATGGTCGGGGCGGTGCTTCTTCCTGCATGCAGATCAGACAGGGGCCTTTGCCGTCATTGAAATCCGGCGAAGTGCTGATAGAAATCGCCTATGCCGGCGTTAACCGGCCTGATGTTTTTCAGCGCGCGGGTTTCTATCCTCCGCCCGCTGGCGCGTCGCCAATTCTGGGTCTGGAAGTCGCAGGAACGGTCGTTGCACACGCAGATGACGCTGCGCCGTGGCAGGTTGGCGATGCGGTCTGCGCGCTTACGCCCGGTGGGGGCTATGCCGAATACTGCACCGCGCCCGCGCGCCATTGCCTCCCGATCCCGTCGGGGTTGTCGCTTGCTGAAGCGGCGGCGCTTCCGGAAAATTATTTCACGGTGTGGTCGAATGTTTTCGAGAGGGGACATTTGCAGGCCGGGGAAAATTTTCTGGTGCATGGCGGCGCGGGCGGGATTGGCTATACGGCCATTCAACTGGCCAAAGCCTTCGGCGCGAAGGTTTTTACCACCGTGTCCGGCGCGGATCAGATCGACGCGGTGATGACACTGGGGGCGGATGTCGCGCTGGATTACAAAACACAGGACTGGGTGGGTGAAATCAACAAACTTGCCGGAAAGCGTGGCATGGACTGCATTTTGGATTTTGTGGGAGGCCCCTACTTGCAAAAGAACCTCCATCTTCTGGCGCGAAACGGCCGGCTGGTCCAGATCGCCTTCATGCAGGGCGCGAAGGTGGAGCTCGACTGTCTGCCGATTCTGACGAAAAACCTGACCTTTACCGGCTCGATGCTGCGTCCGCGTTCCATCGAAGAAAAAGCGGCCATTGCGCAGGCTTTACTCGAAAACGTCTGGCCTTTGTTTGCCGAGAAAAAACTCAGCGTACTCGTCGGTGCCACCTTTTTGCTGGCCGACGCCCGCAAAGCGCATGACTTGATGGAAGCCTCCGGTCATATCGGGAAAATCGTTTTAAAGGCGGGGTTCCCTGAATGATGCTGACACGCGACGAACAAGAGGCTGAACTTCAACGGAAGGGATCCGGCACGCTTCTGCCATGGGCGCGTCCGGCGATGTTCCTTTTGGCGGCCGGGTTGGGGCTGGTCGGGGCCAAGACCGGTCAGCCTGTGTTTTATGCCGCCGCGTCGGTCGCGGCGCTTGTGGCGCTGGCCGTCTGGCTGACCGTTCCGCATAGGCTCAATGCCGTCAGAGGGCTTCGTGAGGGGATACGGCAGGAAGGCACAGTGGAGATCATCATGAAGCAGTGGCCGGACGGGGTCACACAGCATGAAGCCTGCCACGGACGGATTTTCATGAATCAACAACCCCTCTGGGAAATGGAATTTGTCACGCCGCACAACTGGCAGCCTGCCGAAGGCACATATCCGGCCCAGTTGGCTTTCATTCGCGGTGTGGACTGGCCGGTTGTCGTCATGACCCGCGACGGCCTGCTTTATCCCCGCGTCAAACCTGAAAAAATCACGGGCGTTTAACGAAAATTCCCCTCAACAGAATGTGCGCTTGTTTGGGAAAAATGCCCGTACCGCCGAACAAACGAAGAAGCGCCAGACGTCTTTTTTGTCTTGACAATTTTATGACCATGAGTATAACGAGATCACACTGTTCATTGAATTTTCATCATTTTCCTGCTGTTCGGGTTCAGGTGATCAACAGCCGGAAGCGGGCCGCGGCGAAAAACCATCATGCAAGAGCCGCTGATAAATGGCTTATAAAATAAAAAAACCGAAAGTGAGGATGAAACATGAAGATTGAAGATGTAAAAAATGTATGTGTTGTTGGTGCAGGTAAC
>JAWOJC010000156.1:0-6679 GCA_046484315.1 Smithellaceae bacterium
CAAAACCATATACTGGACCCTGCCCAGGCCAATCTCCAGCACACAACCGACAAGCCACAGAAACGCCATATTCCCCAGCAGGTGCATGAAGGAACCGTGCATGAACATGTGCGTCAAAAGCGTAACGGGTTCGTGTCTGGCGGGAATAAATCCGTATTTCATGAAAGAAATTCGCTCAAGCATAGCCTCATACTGCAAACGCATACTCTTCCATTTTTCATAGGCAGGCTCATGACGCGTGATCACGCCGTCTTTTTGCAGCAAAGCCTGAAAGGCTTCGTCATTCATCATCTCTTGCGTATAGCGCTGTTTTCGTTCCTCTGGATTTTTCACCGGATTCAACGGCGATCCCTTCGCCTGCCTGTACGCGGCATAGCGCTCGATTTCCATATCCGCCAGACCCGACGTCATGTAGAATGCCATCGTATTGCTATAATCAGAGTCATCAGAGGACTGTAAAGTAAAATAGACAGCGCAGTTGATCAGGATGAGCGCGATGGTCAAAACCGGAAGATTCTTCCAACTGAATTTACCGGTCAGGGGAATAATCAGCATGTTTTCAATCCTTGCGTCATTTATTTTTGGCGTGCAGAACAGAGTATGTTTTAGGTCTATAAATGAAATGGATGGGAATGTAAAATCATAATATCCTGAAAAGGGCTTTTGATTTGACTTTGATATCAAGGCAGGCTAAAATCCGCCTATGAAAAAGCTTGAAGACTCTTTAGAGAAAATCGCGGAGAACATCCTGTATCTTGACGAGGCGTCGCTGACGTCCTTATGGGATAAGTACAAAACGAAAATGGAGCATTTTTCCTTTTCGCCTGAATGGGAAAAGTCCGTCGTCATCTTCGCCATCATTAATTCAATCCGGGTTAAAAACGCCATCTTCAATGAGCAGATGCTAAACAGAAAAGCCGCGGAAGTTCCTCTGCCGCCAGTGAAGAAAAAACATCCGGGCAAACCGGATTTGCGCCTGGTCAAATAATGGACCTTCCAATCGCCGAAAAAAGAATATCCGAACTCAGGAAAATCATCGAGTACCATAATCAGCGCTACTACCAGCAGGATGCGCCGGAAATAATGGATGCCGAATACGACCGGCTGATGCGCGAGCTTCAGGATCTTGAAATTCTCTATCCGGACAAGAATCTGGCCTTGTCGCCGACACAGAGAGTGGGTGCGGCGCCGCTTGCCAAATTCTCGCCTCTAACCCACCCTTCCCCGATGCTGAGTCTGGCCAACGCATTTTCCCCCGGGGAAATTGTTGAATTTGACGCGCGCCTCAAGCGCATGGCTTCGGTTGACCACATCGAGTACGTCGCCGAACCGAAGCTCGACGGCCTGGCCGTTAACCTGATTTATGAAAACGGCCTTTTGACACACGGGGCGACACGCGGCGACGGCATAACGGGAGAAGATGTCACGCAAAATCTCAAAACCATTTTTTCAGTGCCTTTAAGGATGACCAGCAATCCGTCTTTCCCCTTGCCGGATTTCATCGAAATTCGCGGCGAGGTATACATGGAAAAAGAGCCTTTTGAAAAGCTTAACTCGCGTCGCGTCGAGGAAGGTAATGAGCCTTTTGCAAACCCGCGCAACGCCGCTGCCGGATCGCTGCGGCAGTTGGACTGGCGAATCACGAAGCGCCGTCCCCTGAATATTTTTCTTTACGGTATCGGCACAGTAAGGGGCTGCTCTTTTTCGTCTCACCTTCAGATCCTTGAAACGCTCAGGGCCTGGGGATTCCCGGTTAATCCTCTGATCAGAAACACACCGGATATTTCCGGCTGCCTGGAGTATTTCGAGTACATCGGCTCTCTTCGCTCCACCCTGCCCTATGAAATCGATGGCGTCGTTTTGAAAGTCAATGCGCTGACCCTGCAGGATAACCTGGGCAGCGTGTCGCGATCACCCCGCTGGGCCCTGGCCTGTAAGTTCCCTGCCGAACAGGCCACGACCGTGATTAACGACATCCTTGTTCAGGTCGGCAGGACGGGCGTCTTGACACCCGTTGCTGTGATGGAACCGGTGAACGTGGGCGGCGTCATGGTCAGCCGGGCAACGCTGCACAATGAAGATGAGATTCTAAAGAAAGACATCCGTATCGGCGACACCGTGGTCATTCAGCGTGCAGGGGATGTCATTCCCGAAGTGGTTTACGTCGTCACATCGAAACGCACCGGCGCGGAAAAAATATTTCTCATTCCTCGGCACTGCCCGGAGTGCGACGCTGACATCATGCGTTTTGAAGGCGAAGTCGCTCATCGCTGTGTCAACCTTTCCTGCCCGGCACAATTAAAGGAACATATCCGGCATTTTGCTTCGCGCGGCGCAATGGATATTGAAGGTCTCGGTGAAAAAATATCCGCCCAACTTTTTGACGCGAGGCTCATAGCCGATCCTGCCGACCTGTATTACCTGACGAAAGAACAACTGGCCGCGCTGGACCGTCAGGCGGATAAATCCATTCAGAATCTGCTGGATTCGATTTCACGTTCCAAAAATCCGCCACTGGATAAGTTTGTCTTTGCCCTGGGCATCCGTCATGTAGGCGAGCGCACGGCCAAACTGCTGGCCGGTCATTTCGGAAGCATGGAGAACCTGATGAACGCAGGCATTGAAGAGCTGACTGCGATTCATGAAATAGGGCCGGAGATCGCGCAAAGCATCGCAGAATTTTTCACACAACCAAAAAACCAATTGGTCATGGAAAAGTTTTTTAAAGCCGGCGTAAAGCCGCAAACGAAGGTCGTATCGACAGACGCCCTCCTCTCAGGTAAATTCTTCGTTTTTACAGGAACCCTTGAAAATATGAGCAGAAACGAAGCCAAAGAACTTGTGGAAAATGCGGGTGGCACTGTTTTATCCGGCGTAACCGCTAAAACGTCTTTTGTCGTCGCAGGCAGCGATGCCGGATCAAAACTGGACAAAGCCCGAAAACTTGGAATCGCCGTCATCAGCGAAAGCGATTTTCTGACCATGATCGGCAGGAAAACAGCATGAAAAGAGTGCACGTCTTTGTGACAGGCAGGGTGCAGGGTGTTTTCTTCCGCGCGGAAACCCAACGCACCGCCACAGATTTAAACCTGACCGGATGGGTCCGCAACTTGATTGATGGACGTGTGGAAGCGGTTTTTGAGGGAGAAGACGCAAACGTGGATAAAATGACGGCCTGGTGCAAGATCGGTCCGCCGGCAGCCAGAGTCCAGAATGTCTCGGCCGCCGACGAACCTTACACGGGAAGTTTCCGCCAGTTCAGCATCCAGTATTAGCAACCTTGCTGTCCCCTGATGTGACTGACGAGTCGGCGCATTTTACTTTGCCGCCGCTTTGAGGTCCTTTACCTTATCCGTTTTTTCCCAGGCGTATTTATCCATAAAGAACGTCCGGGGAATTTTTCTGTAGAGGTTCCCGTTGAGCAACCCGAATTTTTCAATCATCCCCTGCGGCGTCAGATCAAAATTCTGTTCAATGATCTTTTCCAGGCGATCATCGGCAACTTTCCCTGTGCCAAATGTGTTGACATAAATGGAGAAGGGCTTCGCAATGCCGATGGCATAGGCCAACTGAACTGAGCACTTGGAGGCTAATCCTGCGGCTACAATGTTTTTGGCCACATAGCGCGCACCGAATGCCGCCGAACAATCCACCTTTTCCGGTGTTTTATTGACCACCGCGCCGCCGCCTAACTGAGCTCCGGGATACCCTCCGTAAAACTGCACGACCAGCTTGCGTCCCGTCACACCGGAATCCGCCGCGCTGCAGGAATTAATCGCGTTCCATTCGCCAGTCGGGTTAAAAATAAATTCCGTCTTTTTATCGACGCAATCGCCAAGACAATCAAAAGCGATCTTTTTGGCGCGGTCGCGAACCTTCAGTCTGTCCCCCTTGACAAACCGGTAATCAATCGAGTTGGACATCAACACCTTCGCCACGCGTAGCGGCTTGCCGGTTTTGTTGTCATAGTCCACGGAGACCTGCCCTTTTCCGTCCGGCGCGAAAATCGGGTCCTGACAGAACTCGAAAGCCCGCATCATTTTATTGACCAGGACGTAGGGCAAAGGCAGAAGTTCCGGGGTTTCATCACAGGCAAAGCCATACATAATCCCCTGATCACCCGCGCCGATTTCCTGGTCCTTGTTCAAAAGACAGCTGGTGCCCTGATTGATATCCGGCGACTGCGGGATGATGGCGTTGAGTACGCCCATCAAGTGACCATTTAATCCCACGGCGGCATGATTATAGCCCAGCTCCAACACGGCATCTCTGGCAATCTTATCAATGTCCACATAGGCTCGCGTCCTGACTTCACCGCCGACAATACAAATGCCTTTGCCTAAAAACACCTCAATGCCGCAGTGCGGCATATTGGCCAGCGTCATCTTCATTTTCTTTTCTTCATCAAGAATCGCCGCGATCACATTAGCCGCAATAATATCAGCTACCAGATCCGGATGACCCACCTTCACACTTTCCGACGAAATCTGCATCTTTTTCTCCTTACGGTATGATTTTTTTGTGCGGGCTTCATGGGGTATAAACAAAAAACCCGCGCCAAAGCACGGGTTCAATTTATTTATTCATTGATTTTAGTGCTTTAGCACATTTATAGAGCGGAGCAATTAACTATTAAATCACCGCTTGACCGGCACCTTACCACACAATCCCTGAAAATCAAGAAAAAGTTTATTTTCAAATTTAACGGATATTTTTTTTGTATCTTAATGAGATCATGTCCTTTCATTTGGCATAAATAGTGCAAATGTCAAAAGCAGTCAAAAAATGAGGCATTTTTCGGGAAATTATTTTCCACTGCTCAATCAAGAAGGGCAATAAATGCCTGCGCCGGAAATAATTGTCCGGCATATGAAAACCAGGGGAATGTTTTTTATCAAAGAAGAAGGCCACATTATCATTTTCATCGCACAACAAGTCACGTGGAGGTCGGAATAATGGAAGCTGAATATGATTCTGAAAGAACACTCAGAGAATTTTACGAAACCGCAAGAATATCTTTCATTACCAAAATGAAATCAGAAGACGATGAACGATCCAATTTAAAATTCAAGATTGCGGCTTTCGTTATTTATGAACTATCCCATTCGACACCTTCCTGGTTTCAGGGCCATTTTTTATCAAACATTGCCCCTGGCGTTCATCCCACCGACATTGCGGACAAAGCGATCGCCGAAGCGGAAAACCTATTTCACAATAGCGTCGCCGCCTACCTGATCAAACTGGAATCCGACGTTAATTACGTAAAGTCGATATTTTCGCGGTTCACTGACGAAGGCGAGAAGAAAAACTATTGGAAGCCCATTGTTGCCGATGCCTTTCTGATCGTGGGCATCTACATGGCGCCGTCATCGGGGGCATGGATCAACCAGACTGTCACCGGGGCAAAAAAAACGCGAAAAGCGCCCCGCCCCGCGTACCCGTATCAGGCGTTTGGTTTTTGCTAAGCGCAACTGATCAAAACGGCGCTGCAGCCGCGTCTGAAGGCTCAGGCTGGTCACCAAAGCAGGCCGTTCAATACGCATGAAACGATTCATCCGTTTGACGTTACTCATTGGGAAAAGGCAAGTAACCTTTCTTCGCCAGCTGCCAGCATAAAATGCCATAGGTAATGCCGAGTGCGATGTAGATCAACAGCACTAAAAGAAAATTAAACTCACGGGATAGAAAACCGATAAACACGCCAACTATCGCGCAAGGAATCACCGACGCGGGGAGAAAGGCTTTTGATCCCGGTGGAATGCTTGATCTCGCCTGCCCCCTTTCCGATGCTGGGATGTCAGACTGACGTTTTTTATCTATCAGGCGTCGCTTGAGTACCATAAACGATGCTGCTCCCAACCAGGCCACAAAACCCGACAAAAAAGACACAGGAAGGGCAAAAAAACTAATGAACTCTGCAAGCGCCGAATCCGAAGCCAGGAAGTTAGCAAGTTGAATGCCGACAAATCCGCCACCAAAAAACAGAACCCCGACAATGGGAATGGCTATCCATCCGGAAACAGGGGAATTATTCATCTCTCTATCCTCCAATTTTCTTTCATCAGCACAACACCTTAACCCGTCATTATTTTGTCGCCTCTGCCCGCTTGTAATCCTTTCCGCGTTCTCACACTCCGCCAACACAGCTTGACTGTTTGGATCGCCTTAGAAACCGAACCTTTCATGCTCCCCCACGAGATTCTATCGACAGGCCTTGATCATCTATCATGCTACTTCAATCGACCACAATCGAATTGAGACGATCGCGACATGATTTTTTCCATTCGTCCGTTACCGCCATAGCCGCCAATTATTTGGCGCGCAAATCTATTTTACCTTTGCAAGTTTAATTCATTCCCCGGGACTCTACCATCCGGGCAGCGTTGCCATTAACCAATGGACTGGAACCCTTCATGGAACATAACCGCGCCTTTGGGAACATTGCCGACAAACGGCAGAGCAAAGAAGGCTTCCGGAGGAACGCCTTCATGAACCTGTTGTGGAATATTCCGGAAACCTTTTGTGGTCACGTCAAAATCTGAACTGGATTCATGTCTGATAACCATGGCAATCTCCATCTTTTCCCTACTTTTTATTTAACGCCTGCACTTCATTAAACGGCAAACAACCCGCGTCAGTATCGAACGCCATGTGACTTTAATTTATTGAAGAGGCCTTC
>JAWOJC010000232.1:0-9629 GCA_046484315.1 Smithellaceae bacterium
GCGGAAATCGCCATTCAGTCGGCGCTGACCGGCCATCTGGTTTTCTCAACCCTGCACACCAACGACGCGGCCAGCGCGCTGACGCGTCTGATTGATCTGGGTGTGGGGGCATTTCTATTATCTTCAACGGTCCGCGGCATTCTGGCGCAACGTCTTATCCGTGTGATCTGCCCTAAATGCAAGCAGGTGGATCCCGTGGTCATCAGCGACGAAAATCTGCGCAGCCTCGGGCTGAAAAAAGACACCGTCTTTTACAAAGGGAAGGGCTGCGACAATTGCGCCAATACAGGTTATTACGGCCGGAGCGGCATTTTCGAGCTTCTGGTGGTCAATGATGAAATTCAGCAACTGATTATCAAACAGGCGGATGTCACCCGGATTACCCAGGCGGCCCGTAAAAACGGGATGCTTACGCTTATTGAGGACGGCGGCCGAAAAATTGCCGCGGGCGTGACCACGGTCAATGAAATTTTCCGCGTAACGCAAGAGGTATAGATTTGACGATTTTTTCTTACCGGGCGACATCGCGCGACGGGCAGATTCTGGAAGGGCAGTTGGAAGCGCCGGACGAGAAAAGCGCCATCGATCGCCTGAAAAATAAGGCCCTGATCCCGTTGAAAATAACACCGTTGAAGAAAACGGCCAAAAAAGCATCGGGCGGCAGAACCACGCAAGACGATCTGCAATCCTTTACGTCCGAGTTGTATGTTCTGCTCAATGCCGGCCTGCCGCTGGATCGCAGCCTCAATATTCTGTCCGAGGTGTTTGAGAGCAGAGGTATTAAAAATGTCATTGAATCCATCCTTAAATCGATTCGCGGCGGGAAGACCTTTTCCGACTCACTTATGGAACATCCGAAAATATTTCCCAGGCTCTATGTGAATATGATCAAGGCGGGCGAAGCCAGCGGCGTGCTTGATGTGATTTTAGAAAAGTTAAACGAGTTTCTGGAATCCACGCGCGAACTCAAAGAGCACGTTTTTTCCGCCATGATTTATCCGATTATCCTGCTCGTCACAAGCGTGCTGTCTATTGTAATGATGCTGATCTTTGTCGTTCCCCGTTTTTCAACGCTTTTTGACGATATGGGCGGTACATTGCCGGCGCCGACACAAATGCTCCTGTCAATGAGCGCAGGGCTGCAATCCTATTGGTGGCTGATTCTTCTGGCCATGGCCGGCGGCGCATTTATTTTCCGATTCTGGATTAACACCGAGTCGGGCAAATACCGATGGGACGGCATTAAACTGAAAATTCTGGGGGATGTGATTGTTAAGCTGGAAGTCGCCCGATTCTGCCGGACACTGGGCACGCTTCTTAAAAGCGGTGTGCCGCTTTTGCAGGCGCTGGTCAACTCACGCGATGTGACGACCAATCTGGTGGTGTCGAAGGCGCTGGATAAAATCATGAAGGACGCCAAAGAAGGGAAGGGTATTGCGGTTCCGCTGTCCAATACGGGCGTGTTCCCGCCGCTGGCCATTTCCATGATTAAGGTGGGCGAAGAAACGGGACAGATGGAAGACATGCTCATTAAGGTGGCTGTGACTTACGAAAAAAGTCTCAAAGAAACGATCAAAAGGTTTGTCGGTCTGTTAGGCCCGATCATGATTTTGGTGTTGGCACTGATTATCGGGTTTATCGTGGTCTCGATGCTGATGGCCATTTTAAGCATCACGGATATGCCTTTTTAAGGCTTGCGTTTGTCCAGTCCCGGAGGTTTCCGGTTCTCTGGCCGGGGCAATTGAAGATACACTAATCGGTAATCATTAAGAATATGTTTTATGGCTTTGAATAATCCGAAATCCACCCCTCATGGGTTCACACTGCTGGAAATCATCATTGTCCTTTTTTTTATGATGCTGATGGTCAGTTTATCCGGCGTTTATTATGCCAACAGCCTGCCCGGCATCCGCCTCAACTCTGCCGCGCGTGAGCTGACGGCGGAAATTCGCAGGGCAGGCGCCATGGCCCGTGTTAAAAATGAAAAGCAGACGATTCTTTTAAATCTGGACCGGAAGACATTCGGAATTGTCGGCGCCAGGTTGCGCCAGCTTCCGGACGGGGTTTTTATGATGCTTCAGCATCCTCTGAACGGTGAAACAACCAAAGGAGAGGCGAAAATGACATTTCAGCCTTCCGGCGGTTCCGAAGGATATACGATTGTGGTTTACAACCATCGCAGCACCCGGACCATTAAAATGGATCCGGTTGTCGGCGCGGCCGTGGTTCGGTAGCAGGAACCTCTCGATTTTCAATGCTTAATTTTTATTCCAGAAAGAACTTGAAGACTCATGCAATTGTTGCTAACATGCCCAAACTTTTAAGCAGGATGCTCCATGCGTGCAGTGATTCAGCGAGTCGATCAGGCTTTAGTCAGGTTAAATTCTCAGGTATTTTCGTCCATTGAAAAAGGGCTGCTGGTTTTACTGGGCGTGGAGAAGGATGATTCCGAAAAAGACGCGAATTATATTCTCGAAAAAATCGTTAACTTAAGAATATTTGAAGACGAACAGGAAAAAATGAATCTTTCTCTTCAGGATATTGAAGGGGAAATGATGGTGGTTTCGCAATTCACGCTGCTGGGCGATTGCATCAAGGGACGCAGGCCATCGTTTATTCGCGCGGAAGAACCGGCGAAAGCCAATCAGCTCTATGAATATTTCCTCGGGCAAGCCGCATGCAAAGTCAAAAAGCTGGCTTCGGGAAAATTTCAGGAAATGATGCAGGTTGAATTGACCAATAATGGTCCGGTAACCATATTAATCGACAGCAGGAAAACGTTTTAAGAAAACATGGATCAAAGCGACATTAAAATTGATAAGGACGGCATCTGGTATTATCGCGGCGCGCATATGTTCCGCAAAGATATTTTGAGCCTTTTCTTTGAGCATTTGAAAATCGACGAGTCGGGCCGCTATTATATCGAACTCAATGAAGAAACCTATTATGTGGATGTCGAGGACACGGCATTTGTCGTAAGCGCTGTTTTTAAGACGAAGCAGGAGGGGGAAAACCCCGAAAAAATCGATGTGCTCCTGAGTGACGACTGCATGGAAACGCTCGATTTAAATACTATTTCTGTCGGCAAAGACAATGTTTTGTACTGCCGGATTAAAGGCGGTGTCTTTCCGGCGCGGTTCACGCGCAGCAGTTACTATCAACTGGCGGAATTTATCGAGCCGGACGATGAAAATGGCACTTTTTTTATTCCGATGAATAACGAAAAATATTTTATTAGAAACAATCAATCATTTTAGCTTTAACGGAGGAAATCATGCTCGACGACGTAGTAAAAGAGTCCCTAACCTTTGACGATCTGCTTTTGGTTCCCGCGGATTCCAATGTGCTGCCTCGCGATGTCGATACAGCCACCATGCTCACACAAAGCATATCATTAAATATTCCCATCATATCGGCGGCAATGGATACGGTGACGGAATCGCGCACGGCGATTTGTATGGCCCAGGAAGGCGGCATCGGCATTATTCACCGCAATATGAGCATTGAACGACAGGCCATTGAGGTGGACCGGGTTAAAAAATCGGAAAGCGGCATGGTGGTGGATCCCATCACCATTGAACCGGAACGGAAAGTCAGCGACGCTCTCGCGCTGATGCACCAGTATTCCATTTCGGGTGTGCCGGTGGTTAAAAACGAAAAACTTGTCGGCATTCTGACCAACCGCGATTTACGGTTTGAGGAAAACCTGGACCAGCCGGTGGCCAATGTCATGACCAAGGATAATCTGGTGACGGTTAAAGCCAGCATTTCGTTGGAAGAGTCCAAAAAATTGCTCCATAAGCACCGCATTGAGAAACTGCTGGTCGTGGACGACAATTTTTGCCTCAAAGGACTTATTACAATTAAGGATATTGAGAAAATACGGCGCTACCCGAATGCCTGTAAAGATTCGCTGGGAAGGCTGCGCGTCGGCGCGGCAGTCGGCATTCTGGATCGCGAACCGCGCATCGAGGCTTTGCTTGCCGCCGGTGCGGATGTGATCGTCATCGACACGTCACATGGACATTCGGCAGGCGTGCTTGACGCCATCCGGGCTACGAAGGCCAATTTTCCCAAATGTGAACTGATTGCCGGCAATGTGGCCACGGGCGAGGGCGCCAAGGCGCTCATCGACGCAGGCGTGGATGCGGTGAAGGTGGGTGTGGGGCCCGGTTCTATCTGTACGACACGTATTGTTGCCGGCGTGGGCGTGGCACAGATGTCCGCCATCCGCGACGCGTATAAAGTTGCATCCAGGCAAGGTATTCCGGTCGTCGCCGACGGCGGCATTAAATTTTCCGGTGATATTGTCAAGGCTATCGGATGCGGCGCTCATGTGGTGATGATCGGCGGCCTTTTTGCGGGAACGGAAGAAAGCCCCGGCGAAACAATTTTATTTCAGGGACGCAGCTACAAAGTTTATCGTGGCATGGGATCGCTGGAGGCCATGAAAATGGGCAGCCGCGACCGCTATTATCAGGATGACATGGAAGGCGCGCTGAAAACCGTCCCGGAAGGCATTGAGGGAAGGGTGCCTTTCCGTGGATCGCTTTCCGCCAGTCTGGTTCAGCTCATCGGAGGCCTGAAGGCGGGCATGGGGTATGTCGGCTGCAGGACAATTCCCGAGCTGATCGAAAAATCGCGCTTTGTCCGTATTACCACCGCCGGTTTGCGCGAAAGCCATGTTCATGATGTGATTATCACCAAAGAAGCGCCGAATTACTGGATTGATTAGTAAAAATGATGAAGCACGCAAATTTTGTTCATCTTCATGTGCATACGCAGTACAGTTTGCTCGACGGCATGATCCGCCTCGATGATCTTTTTAAAAAAGCCAAAGAATTTTCGATGCCCGCCATCGCCATCACGGATCACGGCAATATGTTCGGCGCGATTGATTTTTATAAGCAGGCTTATAAAAATGGCATTAAGCCGATTATCGGCTGCGAACTATACGTGGCGCCCCGGAGTCGTTTTGATAAATCAGCTTCTTCCATCGGCGAGGCAACGCGCCATCTGGTCGTTTTGGTCAAGAACATGCAGGGGTATAAAAACCTGATGAAGTTGACCTCGGCTGCGCACACGGAAGGATTTTACTACCGGCCGCGCGTCGATAAAGATCTGCTTCGTGAATGCTCCGAAGGCCTGATCGCTTCAAGTGCTTGTCTTCACGGTGAAATCGCCGCACATATTGTCCGCGGCCACATGGATGAAGCGAGAAAATCGGCGCAGGATTACCTATCTATTTTCGGGGAGGACAATTTCTACCTCGAAATCATGGAAAACGGTATTCCCGAACAAACCACAGCCAATAACGGACTCATCGAATTGAGCCGGGAACTTTCCATTCCACTGGTTGCGACCAACGACTGTCATTATCTGGAAGCACCGCATGCGGAAGCGCATAATGTTCTTTTATGCATCCAAACGGGTAAAACCATCGAAGATACGGATCGGATGTCCATGTCGTCCGAACAGTTTTATGTGAAATCCCCGGCGGAAATGCAGGCGCTTTTTGCCGCAACACCGGAGGCGATTGAAAACACGATCGCCATCGCGGAGCGCTGCAACATGACGTTTGAATTCGGGAAATTCTATCTTCCCAAATATGAAATCAAAAATCCGGAAGAAAGCCTTGAGGTTTATCTTGAACGCAAGGCCACAGAAGGCCTGGAAAAGCGAATGCCGGCCATTTTACAGGCTTCAAAGGAAACGGAAGAAACCGTCCGTGAAAAATACAACAAGCGTCTCAAAGACGAGCTTGAAATTATTAAGAAAATGGGATTTGCCGGCTATTTTCTCATCGTATCGGATTTTATCAAGCATGCCAAACACAATGACATTCCTGTCGGTCCCGGCCGTGGGTCGGCAGCCGGCTCTCTGGTAGCCTTCGCGATCCGGATTACGGATATTGATCCGATCCGTTATGGGTTGTTTTTCGAAAGATTTCTTAACCCCGACCGCATCAGTATGCCGGATATCGATGTGGATTTCTGCCAGGAACGCCGTAACGAGGTGTTTAAATACGTTACGGAAAAATATGGCAAGGATAAAGTATCGCAAATTTGCACCTTTGGAAAAATGTTGGCCAAAGGCGTGATCCGCGATGTGGGGCGTGCGCTTAATCTTTCCTATGGCGAGGTAGACCGAATCGCCAAACTGGTTCCGAATGTTCTCAATATTACGCTGACTGAAGCCTTTAAAATGGAGCCCAGATTTGCCGAGGAACGTAAAAAAAATCCTCAAATAGAGAAACTGCTGACCCTTTCCATGGTTCTGGAAGGTCTCAACCGTCATTCTTCCGTGCATGCCGCAGGTGTCGTCATTTCGGACGTGCCTCTGGTTGAGCGTGTGCCGCTTTTCGCTCCGAAAGACGATATCGTTTCTCAATATTCCATGAAGGATGTGGAGGCGGTCGGCCTGACCAAGTTTGACTTTCTGGGGCTCAAAACGCTGACGGTGATTAAAAACGCTTTGAACTTCATTCGTGAATCAAACGGAATTGAACTGGATATCACGAACTTGCCGCTAGATGATCAACAAACATATCAACTTCTCATCAAAGGCGAAACCGACGGCGTTTTCCAGTTGGAAAGCTCCGGCATGAAAGACATCATGGTCAACATGAAGCCGGACTGCATTGAGGATGTCATCGCGCTGATTGCTCTGTATCGCCCCGGTCCCATGAAAATGGTTCCGGAATATATTGCCCGCAAACAGGGAAAGACCAAAGTCGCCTATGACCTGCCGCAACTCGAATCGATCCTGAAGGAAACCTACGGGATTATCCTGTATCAGGAACAGGTTATGCAAATTGCCAATATCATCGGCGGCTATACGATGGCCCAGGCCGATACGCTGCGTAAAGTGATGGGCAAAAAGCTCGCGGCGGATATGGAAAAGGAGAAACCGAAATTTCTCGAAGGCGCAAAGAAACAAAACATTAATGAAATCAAAGCTAAAACCATCTGGGATCAGATGGAGGCCTTTGCCGAATACGGCTTCAACAAATCACACAGCGCCGCATATGCCATGATCACGTATCAGACGGCCTATTTGAAAGCCCATTTTCCGGTCGCTTTCATGGCCGCTCTTCTGACGAGTGAAAAAGATAATCGTGACAAAATCATCAAGCACATGGCCAACTGCAAGGAAATGGGCATCAGCATCCTTCCGCCGGATATCAATGAATCGCATAAGGATTTCAGTATTTCCGGCGATCATATCCGCTTTGGTCTGGCCGCCATTAAAAATGTCGGTGAGGCAGCCATTGAGTCCATCATCGCCATGCGTCAGGATGGAAATTTTACATCTTTCATGGATTTCTTAAGTCGTGTCGATTTGCGAAAAGTGAACAGGCGGGTCATTGAAAGCCTGATTAAGTGCGGCGCGTTTGATTCGCTGGGCTATTACCGCCGTCAATTGATGGAGTGTCTCGATGCCGCCATGGAGGAGGCTCAACGCAAGCAAAAGGAATTACTCAGTAATCAAGCAAGTATTTTTGATCAGTTGGATGCCGCTGACACTGATTGTGAAAACAGTTCCGCCTCATTTCAGGTTCCCAGTCTTCCAGAATGGGATCGCAAAGAGCTTTTATCCATTGAAAAAGAAGCCCTGGGGTTTTATATTACCGGCCACCCGCTGCATGGTTTTGCCGACAAACTGAAGCTGGTGACGAATTCGGATTCCATCTCCGTGGGCAAAAAACGCGATAAAGACACAATCACCATAGCCGGGGTCATCAGTTCACTTTCCGAACGGCCGACAAGAAAAAAAGATATGATGTGCAACATCGTTTTGGAGGATCTGCAAGGGTCGGTGGACATCATTTTCTGGCCGGATATCTACCGGAAGCATTATGAGATTCTTCACGCGGATGAGCCAGTCGTTGTATCCGGTGTGATTGACGTCGGGGATGAGTCGGTGAAGGTCATCGCCCAGGACGTCATTCCTCTGGCGAGAGCGCTGGAAAACCCTTACAAACAGGTTCGTTTCATGATTGACGAAGACCGGGTTACACCGGAATCCATTATTTCGCTAAACGAAGCCATTAAAAAATATCGTGGTAAATGCGATGGTTACGTTCATATTGTTAATGGAAAAAGTGAGACTATTATCCGCCTGGGAGAGGCCGGACGTCTGGAAATTTGCGACCGGTTGAAAAGGGAAGCGGACGGCATCCTGGGGGAGGGCTCTACAATTTACTGCTGAGGGAATGGGCTTCAGGCGATAAGCATTGGAAGCGGGTTGTTGAAGGCACCACATGAAACATGAGGAAAGAACGTATAGATCTCTAATTAATAAAGAGAATCTTGTTTCGTACAAGGTGAAAATAGCCGAAAGTGATCTGTTTATCAGCACAGATACGGACATGGCCGGCAGGGCTGAGAAATCATTGATCCATCACCGCCACGCTCTGGAGGCTTACATCAAAACGCATCCAAGTTTCCAGACATCTCTTCTGCCGGTATCGGCAGATCCTCTTGCGCCACCCATCGTCCGGGAGATGATTTCAAAATCCACACACTGCGGGGTCGGGCCGATGGCATCGGTTGCCGGCGCCGTTTCCCAATTTGTGGGACTGGACCTGATGGATCGCACTGATAATCTTATTATCGAAAATGGCGGGGATATCTATCTGAAGGCAAAAAAACCCTTGACCGTCGGTATCTATGCAGGAGAATCCGCTTTAAGTTATAAGATTAATCTTATTGTTAAACCTGAAGAAACGCCACTTGGCATATGCACATCTTCCGCCACGGTTGGTCCTTCATTGAGTTTTGGCAGGGCCGATGCGGTATGTGTTCTTTCGAAATCCGCCACTCTGGCCGACGCGGCAGCCTCCGCCATCGGCAATCGTGTTAAAAGCAAAAAAGACATAAAAAAATCTCTGGACTACGGAATCAACATTCCCGGCGTCCTGGGAATTGTAGTTATCTTAGGAAATGACATGGGCGCGATAGGGGAAGTTGAACTCGTTTAAATTGCGATCTTCCGCACGGAATAGGGCGGCAAATGATACAAAAAAGGTGAATGCTCAAATGCTTGATTACACGAAAGAATTATGGAAGCGTAGCGCCTTTGTGAAACTTCTGGGGCTGCGGATTGTCAAGCTTGAAAAAGGGATTTGTGAATCCTGTCTTGATGTTCCGGAAAGCCACACAAACAAACATAAAGCTGTTCACGGGGGCGTCATCTATTCGATGGCGGACATCAGTATGGGGGTGGCCGTTTATTCTACCTTGAAACCAGGAATGGAATCATCGACAATTGAAATAAAAATCAACTATTTAAAGCCGGCTTACGCGAAAAGGCTGCAATGTTTTGCGAAAGTCTTACAAAAAGGAAAAAACATTGCTGTGGTAGAAGCCGAAGTTCAGGCCGATGAGATCCTCATCGCAAAAGCTATCGGGACTTTTTCGATTTTCAGCAGTAAAAATGAAACGTGACTTTCTCGTAGGTTTCCTCTGCTTAATAAAAAAAAGACCGTTCATCGTCGGTGAATCAAAAAAAACAAATATGAAGGCTTTGGAGGGCTGTCCAATAAACAAAATTTAATATATGTTTACATAAGATATCTTATAGGACATAACGGAAGCGCGTCTTTTTACGGAAACATTCATAATGAT